>JAHEML010000435.1 GCA_024643705.1 Caldilineaceae bacterium
TGGCACGCTTGCCGCCCCTGGCGAGGAAGGGGAGATCATCGTCCGCAGCCCGGCTGTGTGTAGTGGCTATTGGAACCTGCCCCAAGAGACCCAGACGCGATTTGCCGAAGGCCCTGGCTGGCGCCAGTACGCTACGGGGGATCAGGGCCAACTGGATACCGAGGGCTGCTTGCACTATCTGGGGCGAAAGGACGATCAGGTGAAAATTCGCAGCCACCGCGTTCGTCTTTCCGAAGTGGAAGCAATGCTGCTTGGGTTGGAAAATGTGGCAGGGGGCGCGGTGGTGGCGCGGCCAGGCCCGGATGGGGATCTTCGCCTGGTTGCCTACGTGGTGCCATCCAGCAAATCCCTCACCACAAGCGAGTTGCGCCTGGCATTGGAGAAACGTTTACCTTTGGCAATGATCCCCGCCGTGTTTGTCTTTATGGATAGTCTGCCCATCACCCCGTCGGGTAAAGTAGACCGTCTGGCGTTGCCAGAACCGGGACATCAGCGGCCCAAGCTAGGTACGCCTTTCAAGGCACCCCGCACCCCTATCGAAGCCACCATTGTCCACATTTGGCAAGATGTGCTGGGTCTGGACGAGCTGGGCCTTGACGATGGATTTCTTGACTTGGGCGGGAACTCCCTATTGGCTAGTCAGATCGTGGGCCGGGTCATGCGTAGCCTGGACGTTGACTTACCGCTGGCAGTTCTCTTTGCCTCGCCGACAGCGGGGGCAATGGCGATGGCCGTGACTCAATCTCTCGTTGGAACGTTTGCACCAGAGATGCTTGACACTTTCTTCGCAGAGATCGATGGCGATGGTAAGGTGCTTGAGTAGAGGATATTTCTATCACAGCCGAGGTCTCCAATATCCCTGCCTTTTTGTTCCCCGTCAGCACTGGCGGGGAATTTCTACTTCCACTTTTCGACCAGCCTTGGCTACAAGGGGTATAATACCCGTAGAATGTATTGATATTGAAGCACAAAGACACCAAGCCACGAAGAAAATGTAAACGCATGACTTTTTTGTGACTTTGTGCCTTTGTGGTTATTTCGCCACAAAGGAGTCCCGTAACATGATTGCCCCCACAGCATTTCTCTTCAACGAAGAACACGAAATGGTGCGGAAGATGGCCTACGACTTCACCCGTAAAGAAGTCTTGCCCATCATCAAAGATCACGACCGCAACCACACCTTCCCCCATCAATTGCTGCCGAAGCTGGCCGCTCAGGGCTTTCTCGGCGTCTGCCTGCCTGTTCGTTACGGCGGCGCGGGGATGGACTACATCTCCCTGGGCATCGTCTCCGAAGCGCTGGAATATGGTGATTCCTCCGTGCGTGAGACAATCGCCGTCCATCTGGCCCTGCACAGCCTGCCCATCTTTCAATGGGGAACCGAGGAGCAGAAGCAGCGTTTTCTGCCTGATCTGGCGAGCGGCAAGCACATTGGCTGTTTTGGCCTGACCGAACCTGGCGCTGGCTCGGACGTAGCCGGTATGCAAAGCCGGGCGCGCAAGGATCGGGGCGACTATATCCTGAACGGCGAGAAAATGTGGATCACCCTGGCCGATGTGGCTGACCGTTTTCTCGTCTTTGCCAAGACCGACCCAGAGAAAGGTAGTCGGGGCATCAGCGCCTTTATCTTGGAGCGGGGCTGGGCGGGGCTGACCACGGGAACCATCGAGGGCAAAATGGGCGTCCATGCCAGCAACACCGGCTGGGTCGCCATGCAGGATGTGCGCGTACCTGCCTCCCATCTGCTGGGCGAAGAGGGCGAGGGCTTCAAGATCGCCATGAGCTGCCTGGACAACGCCCGCTTTGGCGTGGCCGCGGGGGCCGTGGGTATCATCCGTGCCTGTCTGGATGAATCGGTCAAATATTCCTTCGAGCGCAAAACCTTTGGCAAACCCATCGCCGAGTATCAGCTCATCCAACAGATGATCGCCCGGATGCAGCAAAATCTGGATGCGGGTGAATTGCTGGTCTGGAAGGCCGGGATGCTCAAAAATCAAGGGGCGCGCAATACCCGTGAGACGAGCATGGCAAAGTGGTTCTGCACCGATGCCGCGCGCCAGGCCGCCGACGATGCCGTGCAAATCCACGGGGCCTACGGCTACTCCGATGAATACAATGTGGAACGCCACCTGCGCAACACCAAAAGCGCGGTCATCTATGAAGGCACTTCCCAGATTCACACACTGTTGCAGGCTGCCTACGTGCTGGGCTGGCGCGAAGACAAAGCTCTGCGCTGCCCAATGCCCGCCTACGATGCCGACGCTTGGACGGAAGATGCGGGATGACAAGGTGGCAAGGTGAAGGGGTTCCTGTTCCTGGCAACTCCTATTTGTAACAATCGTTCTTTTTGTGTTTCGCATAGATGTAATTCGTTGAAAGAGGAGAATATCCTATGAAAATAGCAGTCTTGATCAAACAGACGCCGGACACCGCCGAACTGCCGAAGATTTCGGCAGCCGAAGCCCAATCTGGCGATATCAACGTTACCATGGTCATCAATCCCTGGGACGAGTACGCCGCCGAGGAAGCCATCGACCTGGCCGATCGCTTTGATGCTGATTCGGTCGCCATCTCATTAGGTCCGGATGGCGAAATTGATGCCCTAAAACATGCCCTGGCTATGGGCGTGGGTGAAGCTGTGCTGGTAGATGAAAGTATTGTGTCTAGCGGCGATAAGTGGGCCACAGATGAGTTGGCCACGGCCGAGGCATTGGCCGAAGCCGTGAAAGCCCAGGGTGATGTGGAACTGGTTTTGACAGGCAAGATGAGCGTGGACGGCAACAGCGGCGTGATCTATGCGGGCGTGGCCTGCAAGCTGGGCTGGGACCTGCTGGTCAATGTGACCAAAATCGTGGACATCGCCGACGGCATCATTACCGTGGAGCAGGCTTTCGAGGGCGGGCACGAGAGCGTTGCCGTGCCCCTGCCCGTGGTCATCAGCGTAGCCAAAGAGATCAACGATCCCCGCTTCCCCAGCTTTATGGGCATTCGCAAAGCCAGCCGGGCCAATATCCCCACCTTGGGCGCAGGCGATCTGCCGGTCGCAGCCAGCCAAACCGTGACATGGAGCAACCTACGCAAGCCGGAAGAGCGTAAAGGTTCCGTGCAGATTTTCGACGGCGCCACTGTGCAGGAAAAAGCGGCCAAATTGGTGGATGCCCTGTTGGAAGAGAAAGTGATATAGGTTATTGCGTATTGCGTAGGTGCTGCCATTGCAGGCGTCAGTGATAGTTCGGTTTTGAGAAACGTGAAACGTGAAAAGGTTCGGTCATTCTCACGTTTCCTGTTTCACGTGTCAGATGTCTTGGCCTACGTACTACGAAATACGCATTTCAAGGAGATCTTTAATGACAATTCTTGTCTGGATTGAACAAAACAACGGTGAAGCCGTTTCCAGTTGTTGGGAAGTATTGGGCAAAGCCCAGGAGTTGGCTGCACAATTGGGCACAAGCGCGTCCGCGCTCGTTGTCGGCGACGCCATCGATGTCATCGCCCAGGAAGCCGCGGGCTATGGCGCAGCAGTCTACACAGCCAGCAGCCCGGCCCTGGCCCGCTATCGTCTGCAACCCTACGCCGCGGTGGTGGAGCAGGCATTGGACGCATCCGGTGCGACGGCCTTTTTGACCAATGCCACTCTGCGTGGCGGCAGCCTGGCCGCCACAATCGCCTGTGCCAGGGGTGGCGGCATTGCCGCCAATGCGAGCGACCTGCGGGTGGATGGGGGGCAACTGATTGCCACCCGCTCCATCTACTCTGGCAACATTCTGGCCGATATCACATTCAACAGCTCATTGGCGGTTGCCAGCGTGCGCCCCCGCTCCTTCTCCATGCCCGCAACCGGCGCTGGGGGTGGCAGCATTCAGGCTTTGCCCGTCGCCCTGGACGAAGCCAGCATCCGGGAGAAGATCACCGACTTCCGGGCCGCGGACACAGGCGAAGTGAGCCTGACCGACGCCAAAATCATCGTTTCGGGGGGACGGGGTGTGGCCGCCGACCCGGAAAAGGGCTTTGCTCTGGTGGGTGAACTGGCCGATGTGCTGGGCGCAGCCATGGGGGCCAGCCGGGCCGCGGTGGACGCTGGCTACATTCCCTACAAGCATCAGGTGGGGCAGACGGGCAAGACGGTCAAGCCCGATCTCTACATTGCCGCGGGCATTTCCGGGGCTATCCAACACCTGGCGGGTATGGGCAACAGCAAGGTGATCGTCGCCATCAACAAAGACCCGGACGCGCCTATCTTTGCAAAGGCCAGTTTCGGGATCGTGGACGATCTCTTCACCGTGCTGCCCGCGCTGACCGAGGAGTTCAAGAAGCGCTTGGGGTAGGGGCGAGAGTGCAGACGACGGACAACGGACGACACAAGCTTCAGGG
>JAHEML010000436.1 GCA_024643705.1 Caldilineaceae bacterium
CGTGCCTCCTGATCTTTCCCAAAGCAGGCGGGCCAATGTCTGCACAGCATCGTTTTGTTCCCGGCGCAGGTGACGCGCCGTGATGCCCAATTGTTCGGCAACAGTATCCTGGGTTGTGTCGTGGACATAGCGCTTTAATAGCACCTGATAGAGGCGATGGCCGCGGCTTTGGGGTGGCGCATCGGGAGAGGGTTGCAGGCAGTGAATGGCTGTACGCAAAGGATCGGCCCAACCAAGGCGGCCAGAGGTGCTTTCTACACGTTGGCAGAAAGCAGGCCCCGGCTGAAATGCAGGATCGTTAAGGTGATTGAGCGCAGCCTGCAGCTCGTCCAAGAACGCGTCGAATCCCATCATGTCCGCTTTATGTCCGCCCGCTGTCCTTGTATCCACGCGTTACCTTCTTTATACTTTGGAGACCCCGCGTCATTCTAGCACGCTGCTTATTGGCGGTCAATCGACGCTTTCAGCCCAATCCATCCGAACGCTTGGCTATTTGTACCTGTGTGTACCTATTTTCGTTCGCTTCCGTTGACCAACCGGCAGTATTAACCCCGGCAACCTGCATAGGAGTAGTACGGTATGTTTGGCAACCCAAACTCCGGCAGTTTTACCCATCTGCTCGAAGGTATCCAGCGCCAACCGATTCGCATTACTGGGGCCAAGACCACTCGTTTGACATACCAGCCAGACGACGGCTCGTATGTTCATGAATGCGGCCCAGTGGTGCTGACCAAATATGATATTGCTGTGGTCGAACTTTTTACCGATCAAGGGCTTGTAGGAATCGGCCCCGGCGATGTCTATGCGAATCAAGATTATTCACGACTGATCGGCAGGAATCCTTTTGATGTGGAGTTGCTGGGTTTGCCCCCTGGCCTGGACGTGGCCTGCTGGGATATTATCGGCCAGGCAGTTGGTAAGCCGGTCTACCAACTGCTCGCTACAGATAACGAGCCCAATCCACAGGTTCATGTGTATGCCAGCGGCGGCGTTCATTGGACTTTCTACGACAAAGGCGATGGCAAACCCCACGGTGTGGACGCGCTGATCGAAGAAGCGCTGCGTTACAAGGAAATGGGTTTTGACACCTTCAAATGGCGGCCCGGTACAGATTGGGAAGAGGCGGGTATGGATCCGCAGAAACTGGGCGAAATTTGCCGCCAATTGCGCGAAGCAGTCGGCCCGGATTTCAAATTGGGGCTGGAGAAGAAGGGGTACGATTCGTGGACATTCGACGAATGTGTGGAAATTGCGCCGATCATTAACGACCTGGATTTCTATTTTTTCGAACAGCCCATGGGCGACGAAGGACCAGCCCAATTTGACGACTACCGGCGCATCAAAGAATTGATGCCGAATGTGATGCTGTGGGGTGGCGAGCGTTTCCGCAGTCTGGAGCAGGCCCGCCCGTGGCTGGAAGCGGGTATTTATGACGCTGTCCAGACCGATGGCTACTACATTGGTCTGACTGCAAACTGGTATCTAGCCCGGACAGCCGGGTTCAACGGCGTCAAACTGGTTCCCCACAACTGGAGTTCGAGCCTGGGCACAATGTGCAATAGTCACACGGTGGCTGGGGTGTCCAACGGACACATGTGCGAGTTCTTTCTGTACGATAACCCCTTTCGCGAGGGATTGTTCACAGAGCCTTATCGACCGGTAAACGGCTATATCAACCTGTCCGACAAGCCCGGATTTGGGATGGAACTGCTGCCCGATCTGGCAAAGCGGTTTCCCTATCGCCCTGGGCCGATGGTTCAATCCAATCCCCGCTTTCCTCACGCGCTGGCGCGTGCCCAGGCACGGGAAGCAGAGGTACGAACACGTTATGCAATCTAAGAAAAGTAATTTTCAAACCACAAAGGCAGGCTTTTTCACCCGATGGATGGGTAGCCAGCGCAGTTGGGACACCAATTTCAATCTGTTATTGATGGCTCTGCCCGGCATTCTATTGCTCCTCATCTTTTCCTATCTGCCGATGATCGGTATTGTCATTGCCTTTAAGAATTATCGATTTGCCGACGGAATTATGGGCAGCGCGTGGGTGGGACTGGAGAACTTCCGCTTTCTCTTTGGCACAGACACCGCGTTTCGCATCACCCGCAACACCCTGGGGATGAACAGTATTTTTATCGCCACAACGACGATTGGCGCGTTGGCGGTGGCGATGCTGATGAATGAGGTTTACCAGAGCCGGATGAGCAAGTATTACCAGACAATGCTCTTCTTTCCTTATTTTATTTCCTGGGTTATCGCCAGCTACTTCGTTTTCGCTTTTCTAAATGGGGAAGGTGGAGTGGTCAACCAGTTGATCGTGCGTGCAGGAGGCAGCCCGCCTTCCTGGTATCGGTCTCCCCAATATTGGCCGCTGATCCTGACACTGGCTAACCTTTGGAATAGCATCGGCTTTAGCAGTATCGTCTACCTTGCCGGGATATTGGGGATTTCTCCGGAACTTTTCGAGGCAGCGAAAATCGATGGAGCGAGCAAGTGGCAACAGATTCGATTCATTACAATGCCCATGCTCTACCCGCTCATCATCATTCTGGTACTTCTGGCAATTGGCCGAATCTTCAATGCCGATTTTGGCCTGTTTTTCTTTGTACCCAGGGACACTGCCCTACTCTATAGCACCACCGATGTGATCGACACATTTGTCTATCGCTCCCTGGTCCAGTTAGGCAACATTAGTATGGCGGCTGCCGCAGGTTTCTATCAGTCAACTGTGGGTTTCATACTCGTAATCACAGCCAATTGGATTGTACGGCGAATCAACCGGGACTATTCCCTCTTTTAGCGGCGGGCACCCATGCCATGCACCAGGGTCTGTTGCCAATATGTGTTTTAAACGAGGAGTAGAATGACGATTACTAGACGCCGGATTTCCCGCTCGTGGAATCGCTATCGAATACAGGCCCTATTGGGCCAAGGGCTAGTCCACGGGGTTTTAACTCTGCTTGGGCTGGTGTGCCTGATCCCGATGATACTCGTTGTTTCGATCTCGCTTTCAGGAGAGATAGCACTGGTAGAGCAGGGGTATCAGCTTTGGCCCGTAGGTTTTACAACTGCCGCCTATGACTATATCCTGCAACAGCCGGGCCAGATGATGCAGGCCTATGGCGTGACCGGCTTTGTAACAATTGTGGGTACAGGCCTTGGCTTATTACTCTGTTCTATGCTGGCTTGGCCCCTGGCCCGGTCCGATTTCTGCCTGAGGGGGCCACTTTCATTTTACGTCTTTTTTACAATGCTCTTTGGTGGGGGGCTGGTTCCCTTTTACATTCTCGTCACTCGCTATTTGGGATTGAAGGACAATGTTCTGGCCTTGATTCTCCCCTATCTGGTCACTCCGTGGTATGTGCTGATCCTGCGCACCTCCTTTGCCCAACTACCCACGGAACTACTGGACGCAGCTCGCATCGACGGCGCAGGCGAGTGGCGTATCTTTTTCCGCATTGTTTTGCCTCTTTCCAAGCCTGTATTGGCGACAATCGGCCTTTTCTTCGTTCTGCGCTATTGGAACGACTGGTTTCTGGCCCTGCTCTTTATAAACAAAGCAGTACTCTACCCACTGCAATACTTGCTCTATGTGCTGATGCGCAACATCACCTTTCTGGCCTCTAACCCCCAGACGACCGGGATGGCTATCCCAACCCAATCCGCGCGTATGGCCTTGGCTGTACTCGCTTTTGGACCTGCTCTCTTTACTTTCTTACTCTTGCAGAAGTACTTCGTGCGTGGCATTACCATCGGCGGACTGAAGGGGTGATGGGTCAAAAAGGGGATAGGTCGCAGCTTCAGACCTATCCTCTCTTCGACCTATCATCTTCGAAGTCAATCATCTATTCATCAGGAGGGATTTCAATGCAAAAAAACCGCCTTTATTCGCTTCTGGCAGTGCTCCTTGTGGCTGCCCTGTTCCTGGGAGCATGTCCGGCCCCGGCCCCGGCTGCCCCCGTGGCTGCTCCCGCAGAAGGTCAAGCTGCGGCCTCGGCTCCAGCCGCCGATTTGATCCCCATCACCTATTCATACGCTGGCCCCATCCCGACGGACCTGAAGATGGTGCAGGATGCCCTTAATGAGATTCTCAATCCCAAGATCGGCGTGAATCTGACATTGGATGTGGTCGAATTTGGGGCCTACAACGAGAAAATGCAATTACGCCTAGCCGCAGGTGAAGAATGTGACATTATCTTCACTGCGCCCTGGATCAACAGTTATGCCAACAATGTGGCAAATGGCGTTCTCCTGCCTCTAGACGATATCTTACCGGAATACGCCCCCGGCCTGTGGGCAAGTATGCCCCCCAGCACTTGGGAAGCAGCCCGGGTCAACGGCAAAATCTACGGCGTCATCAACCAGCAGAT
>JAHEML010000437.1 GCA_024643705.1 Caldilineaceae bacterium
TGCGGGGGCTAGCTTAGCCTGCTATGCGGCCCGGGCTGGTCTCAATGCCCGCATCTTTGTTCCGTCCACCGCGCCGGAACCCAAAAAGGCCCAGATCGCCATTTACGGTGCGGAGCTGGTTGAAGTAAGCGGGCCTCGTTCTGCTGCCACTGCCGCAGCCGAAGCCGCCCAGGCACCCGATGCCGTCTATGCGTCCCATGCCTGGCACCCGGCCTGCCTCTTTGGTTTTATGACCAATGCCTGGGAGATTTGGGAACAACTAGGCCGGCGCGTGCCCGATTGGATCGTCACTCCCTGCGGCTATGGGGGGCTGTTTCTTGGCTCGTGGCGGGGATTCGAGCATCTGTACGAATGTGGAATCATCGATAAGCTGCCCGGCATGGTGGCAGTGCAGGCCGAACCGATTACACCTATCCGCGATGCGTTTGTCTACAAGTGGGAGGACATTCGCCCCCGCCAGCAGCTCACTTCCCGCATGTTGGCCGATGGCATCGCGGTGGAAAACCCTGTACGCAGCCGTTCGATTCTCTCGGCTATTCATCGATCCGGCGGCATGGCATTGGCCGTCAATGATCGGGAAATTTCGAAAGCCCGTTCTGCCTTAGCCGAGCGGGGTATTTTTGTCGAACCGACCAGCGCCACTGTGGCCGCAGCTCTTCATAAATTGAAACCGCATGTGCAGCCAGGCGAGACCATCGTTGCCAATCTGACCGGCTTGGGTCTCAAAAAACTGCCCGATCTCCAGGATATTGTATGATGGACGCCCACCGATCCCTGACCGAATTTCAGGCCACCCTCGACTTTACCTTTGCTGATCCCGCCTTATTGCAGCGGGCCTTTGTCCACCGCAGCTATCTCAACGAAGCCAGCGACGATTTCGACATCCCTGACAACGAGCGGCTGGAATTCCTTGGTGATTCGGTACTGGGCTTTGTCGCCAGCGAGTTGCTCTTTCGTCGCTACCCCAAGCGGCTGGAAGGGGAACTGACCAATCTGCGCGCCGCGCTTGTGCGCCGGGAGACCCTTGCTCGCTTCGCCGAGGAGTTGAAGCTGGGAGACTATCTTTTGCTGGGCCATGGCGAGGAAGAGAGCGGTGGACGAACCCGGCCTGCTACCCTTTGCGCAACCTTCGAGGCTGTGGTGGGGGCTATCTATCTGGATTCTGGTCTGGGGCAGGTGCGTGAGTTTCTCGAAGAGCGCTTAATTGACGAGGTGGAACGGGTAGCTCCCAGCGCGCTTGCAAAGGACCCCAAAAGCCGGCTGCAAGAGTGGATTCAAAGCGAGATGGGCGTTACCCCCCGTTACAAGGCGGTGTTGACCGAAGGGCCAGACCATGCCCGTTTCTTCACCGTTCAGGTCACCGCCGACAAGATTGCTTATGGCGTAGGCCGAGGTCGCAGCAAACAAGAGGCCGCCCAATCCGCCGCGGCAATGGCCCTGGCTCACTTCGGCCAGCTCGCCCCCGAATATACCCCAAACCCCGAACTCGAAGCCCAGTTTATGCCTGCCGAGGCGAAAGGGTTCTAACGATTTAGTGGGGCAATCGCTGGTTGATCGGCCACCTATGTAGAAGATCATCCATCTCTTTTGTACCTTCCCATTCTATGCAACCCTCTCCGGTTGACCGCAACTGAAGCGATACCCCTCTAATACATGATGCACATCGGCTGCTGTGCGCGCCTCGATCAATTTTCGTCGTAGCGCCCGCGCGCCCGGCACCCGGCGCGCATACCAGCGCAGGTGCTTGTGCATGAGATGAAACGAGTAGCTGGGCCATTCAGAGAGACTCGCCTCGAACAGGGCGGCGTGTTCTGCTGCGATGGCGAGCAGCGGAAATTGGCTCCCCGCAACGCCGTCTCCCTGCATAGACTCGTGGGGATCGTCTGGATCGGCGCAGAAAACAAACGGGTTGCCGTGGCTGGCCCGCCCAATCAGCACCCCATCCACCCCAAACGCCCGCGTTCGCGCCAACCCGTCAATCCGGTTCGCCACATCCCCATTGCCCAAAACCAGTGTACCCGATCCCCGTGCCAGCTCCACAGCCCGCCCAATGGCATCCCAATCGGCTCGCCCGCCATAGGCCTGGGCCAAGGTGCGCCCGTGGATACCGATAGCGGCGGGTGCGGCGTCGAGCAGGTGGGGTATCCAGTTGTCCACTTGGGGCTGATCGTAGCCGATGCGGGTCTTGACGCTGACGGGAATCGAGCGTTGTTGCTGGAATCTGGGCGGCAATTGGGCGTGGGTCATCTCCACAAGTTCCGCCACTTCTGGAGGGAGATCGGGCAGATCCCAGGCCGTGGCTCCATTGTGCCAATCGGCGACGCCGGCGCGGGTGGCGGCGATAATCTCTGTTGCCAGTTCCGGCGTGCGGATCAAACCCGCACCTGCGCCATTTTCGGCTACGCTGCTGCTGGGGCAGCCCATGTTGATGTCGATCCCATCGAAGCCCAGACGGCAGAGCAGCACCGCCACGGCCCGAAAGGCTGCCGGTGTTGTGCCGTAGACCTGGGCGGCAATCGGCCTTTGGCTTTCATCGTAGAGCAGCATCCGCAATAGCTTCATTTCGCCCGCGGCCAGCCGTTCAACCCGCACAAATTCAGTAACGAGCAAGTCCGGGTTGCCGTAGCGCTTCTGGATGTGACGAAAGGGGTGATCGGTTACGCCATCCATGGGGGCCAGGCCGATGATGGGGCGGGGGAGCGTGTTCCAAAATGAGGTCATGTGTCGTTCGTTCAGCGGCAATGGTTCGTCTGCGATAAGGCTTGATCCTGGCTTTGATTGTACCCCGTCTTCTCTGCCATTCCCAGACTTTGTTTCGTCAGAAGCGATTCGTCTATACTATCGCTTAGTTTCTAGCTTGCCGTGCAGCAACCTGTGCCGAGCCAAGCCCCATGTAGTCGACCCGAAGAGGCGCAGTATGAAACGCATCGAAGAGCGCGAAGGTCGGTCACTCTTTGGCCTGAACCCCGCCGGTTATGATCAGGTTCGTCCGCCCTACCCCGACTCATTTTTCTCTTTGCTGATAGAACAGGGGGCGCTGTTTCCAGGCGCAGTAACCCTTGAGATCGGCCCAGGCAATGGACTTGCCACACGGGTATTGATGGCGCAGGGGGCACATCCCCTTACACTTGTCGAGCCAAATCGAGGGTTTGAAAGGATGTTGAATTCTTTATCGGCGCAAGTAGATGTTGACATTCAGCTTGTACAGGCTGCCTTTGAAGATGCGGTGCTGCCGCCTGCAAGCTATGATCTCGTGGTAGCTGCTACAGCCTATCACTGGCTCAACCCGAAGACAAGGGTCGAAAAAATAGCCAACCTGCTCAAGCCCATGGGCTATGTGGCCTTGCTTTGGAATGTGTTTGGAACCCTCCATAAAGATGATCCCTTCCACGAGGCAACAAAAACCCTACTAGCGCACCTATCCAAAAGCCCATCAGATTCGTCAGATACCATTCCATTTGGGCTAGACCGACAGAACCGTGAAGGGGAGTTTATGCACTCTGGGAAGTTTGAAGTCAGGTCCTACGTGGAAATTCAGTGGACACTTCAACTCGACACGGCCCAGGTAGGGCTGCTGTACGAGGGCTTCTCGTCCATCGCACGGCTCCCCGCGCTCGAACGCACCGAGATTCTGGATCAAATCATGACCATCGCAGGCACGCAATTCCACGGTCTGGTCAACCGCAACATGACATCAGTTCTCTATCTCTTCCAGCGAATGTAGTGGCGGCTGAAACATGAACGCGGCCGTAACTGGATGTCGAAACAGATGAGCAAAATAGCAACACCCGTCATCATTGCACTTTTTCTGCTGGCAACAGGCCTTTGTTTGGGAAGCGTCTGGCTTGTTCAGCGGCACGAGGAGATAAACAGGAACGAGCTTGATAACGCTTTCCGCGAGCTTCTTCCGGGAACGTTCTCTGCAATCACCAACCCTTATTACGAAAAACAGGGCGTCTTTACAGATAGTGTTGAACGATTCCGATTTGATGGCGCCGATGAACCTCTGGTTGCTCAACTTGTGAAAAAGTATAATTTGAACCCCACGTCGCAACCCGCAAACAGCAAATTCAAAGCGCCCCATTGGTGGCAACTACCCAGTTCGGGCATCTACTACCTACGCGGCGCGGGGCATCAATACCACATGCTGGTGTACGATCCCGCGAATCGCCGGGTTTTCGTAGAGATCACCCAGGACTGACACAATCGATAGCCATCACCCCAGCATCTCCGCCACACGCCGCCGCTCGATCTTCCCCGATGCCGTTTGCGGCAACTCGACCACAAGGCGCACTTCCCGAGGCATTTTGTAGCCGGCCAACCGTTCCCGACAGAAAGCGAGCAGCGCGGCTTGCTCCACGGA
>JAHEML010000438.1:0-692 GCA_024643705.1 Caldilineaceae bacterium
TACCCGCAGCCTGCTTTCTGGCTCGGTGGTAGCACTGACTGCTACTCTCTTGGCGGTGGAACTGTTGCGCAACACGACTCACCGACGCGAGTCTATTCTGAGCTATGCTGTGATTGTGGGCATGGTGCTGGGAGAAACAACCTGGGCGCTCAATTACTGGCCCCTGCCTGGTCTGACAGGGGGACTGCTGCTATTGCTCGTCTTCTATCTTGTCGTCAGCCTGGCCCAGCATGGCTTACAGGAGCACCTGACCCGACGGGTGCTTGTCGAATTTACTATTTTTGCCATCTTTGCGCTAATTCTGATTGCCGTTGTAGGGCCGGGGTTTTAGCCCCAATCGGCGGTCACCGACCGTGGCAGTCGCCAACCGCGGCAGCCACCTTCACCCCTCCGCCAGGGCTTTGACCAATTCCCGGCAAAAGTCGGGGATGTCGGCCACCACCCGGCCCCAAACGATGTTCCCGCTGCGAAAAGCAGCCTCGTCTCGCCAAGTGGCTCCTGCGTTGAGCAGATCGTCCTTGATGCCCTCGCTGCCAGTAGCGGCATGGCCGGCCACAATCCCCGCGCTGATCCCTACCAGCCCTGCATGGCAGATCATCCCCACAATGTTGCCCCTGTCGTAGCTCTCTTTCACCAGCCGTTTGACCCCAGCATAGCGCCGAATTTTGTCCGGAGCCCAACCGCCGGGGATC
>JAHEML010000438.1:702-4357 GCA_024643705.1 Caldilineaceae bacterium
CACGCAAACGACTTCGCGCCCTTTCGACAAGTTTGAGCAATATGTGAATCTTGTGTACGACCCAAGCGATGCCGAATTGGAAAAAGAAGCCTGTCTTGCCAATATGCATCACAACGACCACAGCGGCTCCTTCCTCTTGCAGGCGCATCAAAGGCACATAAAATTCCAAATCTTCAAAGCCTGGACCAACCAAATACGCGATTCGTTTGCCTTGCAGAAGCATTTTCTCTCCTCTCGAACACCCATCATTGTTGGATCACTTCTTACCGGGCAGCCCCGGCCAGCCGCTCCACATTCCCCCGCCACTGCTCCCAGTCGGCGGGGTGCCCAGCCAATCGCAGAACCGTTTCGCTCAACAGCCGATTGACCGGGGTTGCTACCCCCACGCTCGCGCCCACACGGGCTACCGCGCCGTTGTACCACGCAACCTCGTTCTCTGCCCGCCCCTTCTCCAAATCCAGATAGAGGCTGGGCATCTTGCCACCCCGCGCCCCGCTGACGATCCGACGCAGCACAGGACGCAGCAACCAGCGGGGGCCGTAGCGCAACAGCGGAGCCAACGTACCCAGGGGGTACTTCTCCACATCCACCGGACGAATGCCCGCGGCGGCCATCACAGCCAGCGTCTCGCGCAAGGCAGAGATTTCCAGATCCGCGATTGCGCGCTGGGCAAAGGTGACACCGGGTGGTTGGGCCAAAATGGCACTGGTGGCATTGCCGATTTGGTTCATCAGAAGCTTGGTCCACTTCATCGAACGGGCATCGGCGTAGAGAGAGACCGGAATCCCGGCATCGACCAGCAGCTTGTGCAGTTGGTCGAAAATTGGCGCGGGCTTCTCTCGATCCCACTGGGCCATGCCGACAAGAAATTTGGGCTTTGTCAGGCGCACCACACCGGCTTCGGGAACCTCCACCGGCGCTGTGATCGTTCCGGCCATGGTGCGTTCCGGCCCCAAAGCGGCGGCGATGGATTCTTCGTTGCCCACCCCATTTTGCAAGCTGAGAATCGGCGGCACAGCCAGCCCCGCGGACGTCGCCGCCTCTCCCAATTCCACCAGGGCATCTGCCGTGTCGTAGCTTTTAACGGTTAAAATGGCCGCGACAAAAGGCCGCCCAATGGACGCCGCGTGGCGAAAGGCATCTGCCAAACTCGCTGCCGGGTGTACATTCTCGATGCGCTGGGTGCTGTCGCCGCTGATCAAGCGCAGACCTTGGGCGTTCACCGCATCGACAAAACGCTGGCGGCCCACCAGTGTGACGGGAACGTCAGCCAGGGCCAGTTTACCGCCCACCAGGGAGCCAATCGCCCCCGCGCCGATCACAAGAATCGGCATAGAATTGAAGATTGCAGATTGGGGATTCTGTTCAGCCATGATTCTTTCCATCCACAAATGAGTGTTATGACCACGGGGGCATCAGCAACAATGAATATGCAGCCACGATGAGAAATAGAGCTGCACACAAAATCCCAACGTAAAGTGGCAAAGATAATGCTGTTGCACCTTTGCGTCTCTGCATCATTACGTCTTTGCGTTAAAATCTGTGATTACTGCGTCGGCACAGTTTTCCAGAATCGCCGCGATGTTGCGGGGCAACAGTACATCCACATGCATCTGGTGTTCGGCGGGCGTGAAGGGCATCACCGCAATCGTAGAAACCAGGGCGCGGAACCGTTGCAACAGGGCCAATTTGTAGTCGATCAGGCATTGGGCAAACGCATAGCAGCGAACACCCCCCGCCACCAACAGCCTGTGATACTCGACCAGCAAGTCCGTTTCCACAGCCCGTCGATCCTCGATCATCAAGTTTTCGCTGAGAAAATAGGCCACATCCCGCACACCCCGTCCCCTGCGCACCATCTGCCAGTCGATCACCGCAAAGGGGATACCGCCATCCTTGGTAGCAAAAACCATATTCCCCACATGGTAGTCGCCGTGGAGAAGAGTGCGGGGCGGCACGTTGAAAAGGTGCTGCTCCACCTGCGCCCGATGGGAGCCGAAACGCTCGCCCAGCGCGCGGATTGCCGGGGGCAGAGGCACGTCGCCGGTATTCCCCAAAAAAAGCGGCCACCAACCCTCATATTCGGCTTGCCCTGTTGTGGGGTTTTGGCCGAAGTCCGGGTCGGGCAGCCATGTCATCCCATCCAGTGCGGGGTGATCCCACCAGGCAGCATGAAACGCGGCAATGTGATGCACAGCCAGCCTGGCCTGGGCTTGAGTGCAGCCAGCAACGCGAGAACCACTGCTGGCTGGGGCCATATCTTGCAACAAGATGACGTGCAATTGGGTGGATGGGTCGCTGTCGGCGAAATAGCATACCGGGGTGGGCAGGGCAGAATGCTGAGCTAGTTGGCGGTAGAAGTGAATCTCTTTTTCGTAGGAGGCAAAGGCCCGCTCGCGCATCTGGGGGCTAGATGCCGAAAACTTGGCGATCAGCGAAAGCGGCGCGCCCGTTTCGACTTTTTCCTGCTTTTTGTCATACTTCAACCGCACCCGTACAGTTTGGGCATAGAGTCCGGTTTCTCCGGTAGGTGGCTCAACCGTAAAATCCGACACAACAGCCTGTTCGATGGCTCGGCCCGCGACCAGGGCCGCGGTGAGCCAGGACGAGTTCAAATCGGTGGGGCCAGCCGGGATAGGGAGAGAGGAGGGCATCAGGAGTCTTTGGTCACTTGGCCCACCAAATAGCGATGGTGTGCCCAGATCGCCTTGATCTGCCAGGGCAAACGCGCGTGATCCAGCCAGGCATATTTCATCACCCGCTCGCGCAGCGCTGGCTCTGCCCCAGTGTAATAGGCCATGGTGCTCCACTGCCAGCCGTCGCCGGTGAATTGATCCTCCAGTTTGCGGCTGCGGATGCCCAACCGCTTCAACACCTCATTGGCGGGCATGACAGTATCGGGCCAGGGCGGTGTGTCCAGCACACCTTCGTCCACAAAGCGCACTTTTGCTTCGGCCAAAATGCGTCGAATACGGCCAGTTTCGGTCCAGCGTTCGTCGTGATGGACAAAGAATTCCCTGTCGATAATCAACTTGCGCATCCAATAGCCCACCTGGATGTTGTTGGGCATGGCAACAAAGACCACGTTGCGGCTCACCCGAGTCAATTCGCGCAGCAGACCTGCCGGGTTGTCGATATACCAGAGCGCGGCCCAACACCAGGCCATGTCGAAACTGTTGTCGGCAAAGGGCAGCCGCTCCCACTCGTCGGGCTGAATCCCCACCAGATTGACCGGCTTCTGCAAATCCTGCCGCCAAATGCGCTCGACACCCGCCAGCCGCTCCGGGGTATCGTCGACCAGGGTGACATCCACCCCCGCTTGCGCCAACGCGTAGCTATTGATGCCGCTGACCCCGGCCATGCCGTAGAGGGGTGCTTCCAACACCGACTGAATCTGGTATTTTCGGCGCAGATCGTCCAAAAAGTCGTTCAGAACAAAGCGCTCGTAGACCAGGCCCAACCCTTCGTTGTAGTCGGTTAGATATTTACGCCAGGTATCAGAATTGTGATTCACGGGTGTTCCTTTGGTGGTTAGCCCTCTGTTTTGCGCACAACCAATGTGTATCCCTGCCGGCCCTCGACGGTCACCCGGTCACCGTTGGCGGGTGCTGGGCTGCCGCTGGCAAGGGTGGCATTCCACAGTTCGCCCGCGTGG
>JAHEML010000439.1 GCA_024643705.1 Caldilineaceae bacterium
TGACGTGTTCGCCCAGACGGCTCTGGACGGTATCGCTTTCTTGGTCGAAACGGCCAAATTCCAGCACCTGGCCGTCTTCGATCACGAAGACATTGGCTTCGGGCACGCCTGTTTCGACAGCCAATTCACTGTGAAGCACCAGATGGCGGTATTCACCGTGGACTGGCACAAAGAACCGAGGTCGCACCAGTTCCAGCATATGTTGATAATCGGCCCGTCCGCCGTGTCCACTTACGTGGACCGAGTCGGCCAGCTCGTGGTAGACAACCTTCGCCCCTTGGCGATAGAGGTTGTCCACTGTGCGGTTGAAGAGTTCCTCGTTGCCGGGGATGGGGACAGCGCTGAGAACAACCGTATCACCCTTGCGCAGGGTCAATTGGCGGTGATCGCCCATGCTCATGCGCACCATGGCGCTGGTTGGCTCGCCCTGGCTGCCCGTAGCAACGATGGTCACATGGCTGGCGGGTAGCTCTTCCATCTCTCTGGCCGAAAGCAGATCCTCTGGGGCGATGTCCAGATAGCCCAGTTTCATGGAGATTTTTACATTGTTGACCATGGATCGACCGACAGCGCCCACCTGCCGCTGGTGGCGACGGGAGACGTTGATGATCTGCTGCACACGGCTGACGTTGCTGGCAAAGGTCGCCAAAATCACCCGACCCGGCGCGGTGGCAAAGACTTCGTCCAGCCCTGCTTCCACTGTGCGTTCGCTGGGGGTTGTGCCCAGGCTCTCCACATTTGTGCTGTCGGCCAAGAGCAGCAGCACGCCTTCGTTGCCCCACCGTTTGAGCTTTTCGGTCTCGGTGGGTTTGCCATCCACGGGTGTGGGGTCAAATTTGTAATCACTGGTCATGATCACACGCCCGGCAGGGGTCATAATCGAAACGCCTACACTGTCGGGAAAGCTGTGACAAGTGTGAAAGAACTCGATTGTAAAGGGGTTCAGATCGATCACGTCATCGTCGGTGACTGTGTTCAAGCGAACCTGGCCCAACAGGCTCTGTTCGCTGAGCTTGCCTTCCAGCAGGCCCCGGGTCAGAGCCGTGGCGTAGATGGGTGCATCGATGCCTTCTTCGATCAGATACGGCATGGCGCCGATGTGGTCTTCGTGGCCGTGGGTGAGAATAATGCCCCGAATCCATGCTTTGCGGTCCATCAGGTACTCAATATCTGGGATCACCACATCCACCCCGTGCATATCGCTGTCGGGGAACATCAAACCGGCGTCCACAATGACGATATTTTCGCCAGACTCGATGACCATCATGTTTTTGCCGATTTCCCCCAGGCCACCCAAGGGGATCATACGCAGATCGGCGGGCACGTTGGCAGCCTGCGCGTCTGTGATTGGTTGGTCGTCTGCGACCAACACTGTCGTATCACTCATTCAATTTCTCCTTCTCGAATCAAGAATCTATAACTACAAAAACGCTGGGCAACGTGGCACACCCAGCGAACCGATCAATCTCTGGCCGGTTGGTTTCGTTATTCCGAACCGGCAAGCTTTTCTAACAATCTGCGCACTATTTGCATATCTTCGGCAAAAGCAGCCCGCCATTGGGGGTTGCGCAGGGCAGCAGCAGGGTGAAAGAGCGGCACGGCAATCTGCCCTGTACCGAACTCTACCGCCTGGCCGTGAATCTTGGTGATGCGTTCGCCGCGAAACCAGCGCTGCATACTAAACCGGCCTAGGGTCACGACCACACGCGGGGCGAGCCATTCGATCTGCCTGTCCAGGTAGGCCTTGCACGCACTCACTTCGTCGGGGCGCGGGTCTCGATTGTCTGGCGGGCGACATTTGACCACATTGGTGATAAAGGTCTCTTCTCGTCGCAGACCAATGCCTTGGATCATGCCGTCCAAAAAGCGGCCACTGCGCCCGATAAAGGGCCGCCCCAACTTATCTTCTTGTGCGCCCGGTGCTTCGCCCACAAAGAGAATCTGTGGGTTCAAGACACCTTCGCCGGGGACCGCGTGGGTTCGGGTTTCGCACAGCCGACACTGGCTGCATGCCTCTATTTGGGCGTGCAAGCCTACCAGTTGGCTATGTTGATCTTTGCTTGAAAGAGCGCCGGTCTCCGTTTTTTGATCCATGCAAACTCGCTGGGGTGTGGATCGAGCGATCGATCCAGACGTGTGACAGGTATCTTGTCTATTGTACCGCTGAAGGGTGGCTTTTGTCCATTACTTACCCACCGATGCCAGGGCAGCCGTGTAGTGGTCGGGTGTCAGATGGGACAAAAGTCTATGCCGACCTTTCCGCCAATACCAAGGCAATCTCTGCTGCTACCTGGGCATTGTTTTTCAGCAGGGAAAGGTTGGCGATCAGGCTGCGTTCGCTGCTTAGCTCGGCAATACGTCGCAGGAGGAAAGGTGTCACCTCTGCCGATCGCAACTGTTGGTGGGTTGCTTCGGCAATCGCTTGGGCGATGGTTGGCTCGATTTCGGCCGCGGGTATCTCGTCGTGGGCAGGCACAGGCACTGCAACCAGCAAGCCACCGGGCAGACCCATAGCTTGCTTGGCCCGCCAGATGTCCGCCACGTCTGCCGGGCTATCGCAGCGAACATCCACCGGTAGCCCGCTGGATCGGCTGTAAAAGGCCGGGAAATCGTCGGTTCCGTATCCGATCACCGTGACGCCGTGGGTTTCCAAGTATTCCAAAGTGGCGGGCAAATCCAGGATGGCTTTGGCCCCCGCGCACACAACAATGACCTGTGTCTGCGCCAGTTCTTGCAGGTCTGCGCTTACATCGCTGCTTGTGCCCTTGTTTGTATCGGTTTGCCGGTGAATGCCGCCAATGCCGCCGGTTGCGAATACCTCGATCCCGGCTCGCTGGGCAATCCACATGGTTGTGGCAACCGTGGTTGCGCCATCTTGCTGGCGAGCGGCCACAATGGGCAGGTCTCGTCGGCTGACTTTGCGCACGTTGGGCGCTACGGCCAGATGTTTCACCTGGGCAGGGGTCAATCCGGCGATCATCTTACCGGCGATGATGCCCACGGTGCGGGGGATAGCCCCTGCTGCCCGGATGATCGCTTCCATCTCCTGGGCCAGTTGGAGGTTCCGGGGATAGGGTAGGCCGTGGGAGATGACGGTCGATTCGAGAGCGACCCGCGGTTCTGCTGTCAAATGGGGTTCAACCATTCAAAATTTCCTTTGCGTTGTGTAAATGGGGACTGTGCCGTCGGATCGGCAGCAGAGATCAGACACTGCTGTGCACAGGGAGGTAGCGATAGCCCTGCCCCCACTCGTTTTCAATGACCCCAATCCCGCCCTCGAATTCGGCCAATCGATGACGCAGACGGCGAATCCCCTCCTGTACCCGGCGCACCGAGCCGTCGGGCTGGTGCCATACTTCGGCCAGCAACTCGTCGATGGAGATAACAGCGCGGGGACGGTCGAGAAAATAGAGTAGCAGGGCCTTTTCTTGGGGTGTAAAGCGATGGGTTTCCCGCTCCACCAGCGCATAGATCGCATCTTGGCTCGGTTCGCTGATGGGTTGGACTGCCCGGTCGGTGGGCAATTTGGGTGCCAGATAATCTTTGAGAAGGGGCGAAAAGAGCCGGAAACCTTGATCGTCTACCCCTACCAATCCTTGTATCAACAGCCAGTTCATTGGTTCGGCCAGGGTGTGGGAAAGAGCATCGAAAGGGACGCGGCCATGCATAAGCTGACGCAGCAGCCCCAAGATCGAGTTCTGGCTCTCGGCGTCGCATTGCTCGATCGCCCGCCACTGGCTGTCGAACAGCATTCGCCCGTGGGCCGCGGCCAAGCGCATCCGCAGTAGGGGCAGGTGGAGCGGGCCTAGGGCTTGGGTTGCAGGCAACATGCCTGCAATGTCGGCAAAGAGATCGGCCACTTGGTCAAGCAGAAAAGGGTGCCCCCCGCACCATTCGACCAACGAGGCCACAAGTGGCTCGTTATCGGCCTGGGCCGCCAACCCAGAACGAACAATCCGGGTTGCTTCGACCTGGTCGATCAGCCCCAAAAATTTTTGCTGGAAGGTAAGCAACAAGGTGTCGAAATCTGGCCTAGCCAGTGATTGATGAATGGGCCGTCTGCCCGCCAAGACAAGTGTCCGGGACGGTTGAGGGGTTGCTATCCAGCCAATCCAGCGATCTCGCTCCTCCTTGGGCCACTGGGCTAGCTGATCAATGCCATCCAGCAGCACAGTCCACGGTTGGCCGTCAACTGTGGATTCGGGGGGCGCACAACCGGGGCGTAACTGCACACAATTGATCTGCACTACCCGCCGCTGCTCGTTGTCTTTCTCGTTGTCTTTCTCTGTGTCTGGGCCAGACACAAGATTGGCAATGTGTGCCAGCACCCTGCTTTTTCCCATCAGT
>JAHEML010000440.1 GCA_024643705.1 Caldilineaceae bacterium
CCCTTCTGGTTGCAACTGGTGGGCGTGGGGCTGATCACGGCGCTCGCTGCACATCTGGGCGCGGTGTTGCCCTTTGCCCAATGGCCCACCATCACCTGCCTGAACAACTATACCGACAACCTGCTCACCCAACCGTTGACAATCCAGGGCGGCTATTTGAAGGTTCCCGATGGGCCGGGGCTGGGGGTGGAAGTGAACGAGGCTGCATTGGAAAAATACAAAATGGAGCCGCCTTATCAATTGCCCGACGAACGACACATTCTGTCGGTGATCTGGCCCGGTGGACGCACTGTTCATTTTGCCAATATGCGTGACCATTGCTGGCCTCACTTTATGGCGGGCAACGATCCGGCCCAGGAGCCAGGGGTGCGCCTGGAAATCCACAACGACGACGGCTCGCCCGGTTGGGCCGATCTCTACGCCCGTGTTCAAAAGGGACCGGTGCGGGATTACACCCCATCAGCGTAGACCCAGGATGATGAAGAGCGCAAAACCCAGGAGAACCAGGGCCGAGAAGCGGTTGATCCAGCGCAACCAGATTTGGTTCAGGCGGCCCCGCAGCAGATTCACGCCGTTGCTCAGGATCACCCACCAGGAGGCCGACCCGACCAGCACACCCAGCACCAGTACCGCGGTAGCGTCGTAGCGCCCGGCGGCACTGGTTGTACCCAGCCCGGCAAAAATGGCCGCAAACAGAACGATTGTCCCTGGGCTGGTGATGTCCACGAGAAAGCTGGAAATGTAGGTAGCAAGCAGACCCCGCCCCCGGCCTTTGATCGGCTGGATGGTGGGGTCTGTTCGCGCAATGCGCAGGGCCAAATAGGCCAAATAACCACTCCCGGCCAGACGGAGCGCCACTTGCGCGCTCGAATGGCTGTTGCCCATGGCGGCAAAACCAAACCCGGCAATGGCCGCGTAGATGCCGTGGGCCGTGCTGGAACCCAGCCCCGTGACAATACCACGCACCACCCCATCGGCCAGGGTACGCTGGATGCAGAGAACACCAATGGGGCCGATGGGTGCTGCGATCGCCAGCCCGACAAGCAGGCCCCGTAAGAAGAGCGCAAGAGTCATAAATGGTCAGGCCTCCTACTATCCGGACAATTCAGCCAAAATCTTCTCGGTGTGTGCGCCCACGGCTGGGATAGGATCGAAGCGGGCGCTGACGCCAGCGATCTCGGCGGCAGGGCGCAGTGCGGGCAGAGGGGCGGCTGCATCGCTGGCAACTGTGACAATTCTGTCCCGTTCGGTCAACTGTGGGTGCCGCCAAAACTCGGTCACGTCCCGTACTTCGCCGTTGGCAATTTGGGCTGCGTCCAGCCGATCAACCGCCTGCGCCAGGGTCAATTTGTCAAATACCCGTTCAATACTTTCGTGTAGCGACACGCGGTTTGCAACACGATCTGCGTTGGTGGCAAAGTCGGGATGAAAGGCCAATTCAGGCTGCTCCAATACGTGCGCGCAAAAGCGTTCCCACTCTGGCTGGTTTTGGATGCTGAAGAGGATGACCCGTCCGTCGCCAGTGGGGAAAGGGCCATAGGGGGCGATGGCCGCGTGGCTGGCCCCGGCCCGGGGGAGGCGGGCATCTCCCAACGCATAGTAGGCCGGAAAACCCATCCATTCGCACAGGGCGTCGAAGAGGGAGACATCGACAACCGTCCCTTGGCCCGTCTGTTCCCGCATGAGCAGCGCGGTTTGGATACCGGCAAAGGCGTACATGCCTCCAGCCAGATCAGCCACGGGGATACCCGTTTTCGAAGGGGTTTCCTCGGTTCCTGTCACCGAAAGCACCCCCGTCTCGGCCTGAATAAGCAGGTCGTAGGCTTTTTTTTTCCGGTAGGGGCCATCCTGCCCATACCCACTGATGTTGCAAATAATGAGCCGGGGATAGTCAACGCGCAGCCGGTCGCTGGCAAAGCCCAGCCTCTCCACCGCGCCGGGAGCCAAATTCTGAATAAAGACATCGGCTCGGCTGATCAACTTCTCTAAAACTGCCTTTCCCTCCTCGCTCTTGACGTCCAGGGCAATCGATTCTTTGGAGCGGTTGACCCACACAAAATGGCTGCACAGTCCATGGGCTGCGCTGTCGTAGTGGCGAGAGAAATCGCCGATCTCGGGCCGTTCGATCTTGATCACTCGCGCCCCCAGATCGGCCAACTGGCGGGTGGCGAAGGGCGCGGCGATGGCCTGTTCCAGGGCGACGACGGTGATGTGGGCAAGGGGTTGCATGGCGGACTCCTGAATGGATGGCAAGATGACAGGATGACGTTAGAATGTGGGGATGATGTCGTTATGTCATCTTGGCATTTTTAGTATGAACGGGTCAGGCCGAGGACGTGCTGGGCCACGTAGGCCAGTACCAAATTGTTCGAGACCGGTGCGATCTGGTAGAGCTTGGCCTCACGAAATTTGCGTTCCACATCGTATTCGGTGGCAAAGCCGAAGCCTCCGTGGGTTTGCAGGCAGACGTTGGCCGCGTCCCACGCTGAATCAGCCGCCAGCATCTTTGCCAGGTTGGCCTCGGCTCCGCAGGGGAGACCACCGTCGAAGAGGCGGCACGCTTCCCAGCGCATCAGGTCGGCTGCACGCAGATGGGCATAGGCGTTGGCAATAGGAAACTGAACCCCCTGGTTTTGGCCGATGGGTCGCCCAAAGACAACCCGGCTATTGGCGTAGTCCACTGCCTTCTCGATAAACCAGCGTCCATCCCCCACGGATTCGGCGGCGATGAGGATGCGCTCCGCGTTCATCCCGTCGAGAATGTAGCGAAAACCCTTCCCCTCGTCCCCAATTCGGTTGGCCGCGGGCACACGCACGCCATCGAAAAAGAGTTCGGTGGTGTGGTGATTAAGCATTGTCTCGATGGGGCGGATGGTCAACCCGGTGTTGGTGGCTTCATGCAGATCAACCAGGAAAAGAGAGAGGCCGTGGGTGCGTCTTTCCACCTGATCGGCCAGGGTGGTGCGGGCCAAGAGCAGCAGAAGGTCCGAGTGTTCGGCCCGACTTGTCCAGATTTTCTGGCCGGTGATGATGTACTCGTCGCTATCCCGCACAGCTCGGGTCTGGATGGCGGTGGTATCGGAGCCTGCGGTTGGTTCGGTGACGCCAAAGGCCTGCAAACGCAGATGACCCGCGGCAATTTCGGGGAGCCAGCGTGCCTTCTGCTCGGCAGACCCATGGCGCACCAGTGCCCCCATGGTGTACATTTGGGCGTGGCACACGCCCCCGTTGGCTCCACTGCGGTTGATCTCCTCCAAAATGGCAGATGCTTCTGCGATTGTCGCGCCGCCGCCGCCATACTCTTCGGGGATGAGCGCCGCCAAGAAGCCAGCTTCGGTCATGGCCTGGACGAAGTCTGTGGGGTAGGCTTTCGCCGCATCTAGCTTTTGCCAATAGGGGCCGGGGAAATCGGCGCACAGGCGTTGCACGGCCCGGCGCAGTTCGGGGAAACGGTCATCGGCAAAGCCCCATTCGTTGCTCATTGGTTCTTCCTGCGGGATAAAGTGGAACTGTGGTGGGATGGGTATCGTATACCCATGCGAAGGGATCGACAAATGGCAGACGGGAAAACAGAGAGACCGGCGTCGCTCGACGCCGGTCTCTGTACAACTGTGGAAGCTGGTTACGCTTAGGCGCGTTCCAGGTCCAGAATTTCCTGCATGGCATCGTGGGTGGCCTGGATGCCTTCGTCGAAGGGAACGTCGCCGTAGAAGAGATCGGCCACGGTTTGGGAATAGTTGTCTTGTAGCTCGGAGAAGCGCAGGTTGGCTGGCATGGGGAAGGGGCCAGGAATCGTAGCCGTGTTGTACATTTCCAACACACGGCGGAAGATCGGGTGAGACTTGTTGAGCAGGTCTTCGTTGCCCCAAACCGAGCGACGGGCATTGGGCTGGCCTGTTCCCTGCTCCAGAGCCGACCAGGTGCCGGCTTCGGTGGAGGTAAGGTAGATCAGCAAGTCTACAGCCTTGTCTGGCGCAACAGTGGCCGACGAGACTGAGTAGTTGGAGGTAAAGGCCGTATAGCCCCGATCCCCGTTGGGTCCCTTGGGGAAGAGCGCCCAGTCGTGATTGAAAGCGCCGTCGATCTGGGTATTAAAGTCATTGACGCTGTAGGAACCAGTCACCTGGGTGGCAAGGGTTCCCGACACAAAGGTGATGCCTTCGGTCTCTTCGCGCATGGCTGCGGCACCGCGTTTCAGGCGCAAGTCCACAATCCACTGGGCCGCTTCCCGGTTGGCTGCGTCGGTGGCAAATTGCATGTTTTTGCGCTCGGCATCCAGCATGTCGGAGCCATAGGCCCGAACCAGAGATTCGAAGTCGTAGTAGCTGCCGGGGTAGTAGTTG
>JAHEML010000441.1 GCA_024643705.1 Caldilineaceae bacterium
CCTGGAAGATTTCGGCCAAGCCTTTACCATAATCCGAGTTGTCGTGAATCACAGCAATCTTGGTCTTGCCAAGCTCGCCAAAGACATAATCGGCGTCGACAACACCCTGCAAGGCATCGCTCAAGGCAGTGCGGTTACAGACATCGCACTCTGCCGAAACCACGGCCGGGTTGGTCGCGCTGGGCGACACAAAGGGGATACGGGCTTCTTGCAGCGCCGGGGTAAGGCCAAAGGTCTCGCCGGAGCATGTGCCGCCACTGACAGCCACGATTGTGGGATCGGCAGCGAATTTGTTGCCGACAACCGTGCCTTGATCACCCGAGCAGGCACCGTCTTCGGCGACCAGCTCGAACATGAAGCCTTCCAGTCCACCCATTTCGTTCAGATCATCAACCGCAATTTCGGCGGCCTGGGCAATATCTTTGCCCGGATCAGGGATGGGGCCGGTCAAGGCAAAAGAGCCGCCAATGCGAATGGTCTGCCCAGGGGCAATGACTACTTTGCCGGACATGTCCATTGCTTCGGGTTCTGCTTCTGGGGCTTTGGTGGCCTCGGCTGCAGCGGCGGGCTGCTCGGCAGGGGCCGTGCTTGCGGGGGCGGCTGGCGCAGGGCACGCGGCCAGCATCAAGGCCAAAACGAGCAACAGCGCAAAAAGAGATGTACGTTTCTGCATTAATAGTTCCTTTGAATTGTAAGTAACTGAACGGCAAGCGATGGTACGAAAGGCAGTATCCGCAAGGATTTGCGGCGGTTGAGGCAGCATCCGAGGGGTAGTGGGAGGGGAACCCAAGCTTTGCATCCTCGAAAAGCTGTTGATCGATTATAGAAGAGTGGGAAACAATTGTCAAAAAGATTGCCATTATCTGTACCGCGGGGTCAGCCGTTTATCCCACGTAAACAAGCGCTAAAACAGGGTGTCAGCCAAGAGGACGATACGCGATTCACCCATGTGGTGTTGTGCCTTACGGGTGTATTGGCACTAAGGGCCTTTTAAGTACTTCGTAAAATTAGTTTTATGGACTATCGTAGGCGCTGCTGCAAGCAGCGCAAGCGTACAGTACCCACTCTTTTCACGAGAATCGAGAGCGTTTTTGCCAGTTTTGCGGCTAAAAGCCGCACCCACAAAAGAGATGTATTACGATGTGTTAAGTGCCGGGCAACGTCGCTGAAAAAGAGGTTACTGGAAAGAGGCTACCCTCAGCGCAAAACAGCCTCTTTGAGCCGTATTTATCCGGCGTTGCTCGATAGCTCCGGGTCTTTAGCCCGGAGTGATCGTTGCCGACGACTCCTTGGCCCTAAATCTCCATCGCCCTAAATCTGAAATACACCCTATGGAAAACCGTTTTGACATCCGTTGGTGGGGGGTCTATACTCCTTTTGATGGTCGGTTGTGGAGTATGTTGTTTGTTGTCGGCGTCGTGAGCCTATGCAGATCACGGCGTTTTTGCGTTGATTGGGCGGGAATGCCAACGAGAGGAGAAGGCTGTGAAATTGAGCATCGACGAAGTGCGCCACGTGGCCGAATTGGCAAAATTGGAGTTGAGCGACGACGAAATCAACCACTACGCGGTGCATCTCTCGGCTATTTTGGATTATGCCGAACAGATACAAAGAGTGGACACAAGCAGCGTGCCACCCACTCCTTACGTGCTGCCCCTGCACACCATCACCCGGGACGATACCCTGGGCGAGTGCCTGCCCAATGAAGCAGCCGTGGGCAACGCGGCAGACGCTAAGGATGGTTACTTCCGTGTGCGGGCCATTTTTGACGAATAATTTACCGGATGCGATACCGAATCGGTGACGAAATCCACCCATCCAAACAACAGACACACCAGATAACGGACACAGATAACGGACACAGATAACGGACACAGATAACGGACACAGATAACGGACACAGATAACGGACACAGATAACGGTCATAGTTGACGGACAGGAGATCACCATGAAACGTGCTGTATCGATCAGCTTGGGCAGTAGCCGACGGGACAAACGGGTTGAAACAACGCTCTTGGGCCAGCAAATTGTGTTGGAGCGGATTGGGACGGACGGCGATCAGGCCAAGATGCGCCAACTTTTCCAGGAGATGGATGGCACGGTGGATGCCTTTGGCTTCGGCGGGGCCGACCTGGGACTGGAAGTTGATGGGCGCTATCACCCTCTCTATTCCGTGGCCAAACTCGTGAACAGTGTAAAGACGCCAGTGGTGGATGGGGGTGGCGTGCGCGCCGTGGTGGAAGGCAAGACGGCCCATCACTTGTCCACACTCATGCCGAACATTCAGCCTAGGCGGGTCCTTTTTTGCGTGGGTGTGGGGCGCTATCACATGGCCCGCGGCTTTCTGGATGAAGGCTACGATGTGCGTTTCGGCGATCTGGCCTTTGGGCTGGATGTGCCTATCTTTCTCCACAGTCTGAGTGCGCTCCATCGTCTTGCCCGCATTCTTCTGCCGATTATGGGGCGGCTTCCCTTCGAATGGGTCTACCCCACGGGCGAACAGCAGAACGAGATCAAGCCCAAATATCACGATCAATTTGCCTGGGCCACGGTGATCGCCGACGACTTTCTATACGTGAAGAAAAACTTGCCCGAAGATATGACCGGCAAGATTATCGTCACCAACACCACCACCGCCGAAGATGTGGAACTGTTGCGGGCGCGGGGAGTCAGCCACCTGGTCACCAGCACGCCCCGGCTGGACGGACGCAGCTTTGGCACCAACATGATGGAAGCAGCACTGGTGGCCCTCTCCGGCAAGAAACGCCCTCTTTCCAACACAGAAATTGCTGAGATGTTGGGCGAGGCAGATATGCTGCCCACAGTGCTGGCCCTTTCGTGAAAAACCAAGATGGGTTGAACAGATTGAACGGACTTTCACGAATTTTGCCTGCCCTGCTCTGCCGTTGCCCCCACTGTCTGCGCGGCCCTGTCTTTGCCGGGATGATTCAAATGCACGAAAAGTGCCCGGTTTGTCATATCCGCTACGAACGGGAAACGGGCTATTTTATGAATTCCATCTTTGTGGGCTACGTTATCAGCTTTGTGCTGGTCATCCCCGTGATCGTCGTGCTTGCCCTCTTTGTTCGCCCCTCTCCCATCAATTTTGCTCTGGGCATCGCTGTTGCCTACGCCTTCATCGCCCCCATCACCTTCCGTTATGCCCGGGTGATCTGGATGCACGTGGACGAGATGCTCGACCCCCGTTGAGGCGGGTGAATACGACCCACACAACCACCCAACAAAGCGATCCTACCTATGTCCCGCACGCTCCTCCACAATGCCACAACACTTGTTACCATGGATGCCCACCGCCGGGAGATTACCGACGGCGCGCTGCTGATCGATGGGCGCGAGATTCTCTGGGTCGGGCGCAGCGAGGACGTGCCCATCCATTTCGCCGCAGATGTAACCCACCGCATCGACGCAAAAGGCAAGCTCGTCCTGCCCGGTTTCGTCAACACCCACCACCATTTCTACCAGACCCTCACCCGGGTGATCCCCGCGGCCCAGGATGCGGTACTCTTTGACTGGCTCAAAACCCTCTACCCCATCTGGGCCGAACTGACACCCGGCGATGTTCAGATCAGCACCCAACTGGCCCTGACCGAATTGCTGATGAGCGGCTGCACCACCAGCAGCGATCACCACTACCTCTGGCCCAATGGCTCCCGGCTGGATGATCAGTTCGAGGCTGCAGAGAAGGTAGGCGTACGGTTTCACGCTGCTCGTGGCTCCATGAGTTTGGGCGAAAGCGCGGGTGGCCTGCCCCCGGATCGGGTGACGGAACGGGAAGATGCCATTCTGTACGATTGCCGCCGGGTGGTGGAAAATTTTCACGATCCGGGTCGGTTTGCCATGCGCCGGGTGGTCATTGCCCCGTGCAGCCCATTCAGCGTCACGCCAAACTTGATGCGGGAGAGTGCGGCCCTGGCCCGATCCTTTGGCGAACGCATGAATGTTCACCTGCACACCCACCTGGCCGAAACCGCCGACGAAGAAGCCTTCTGCCTGGCAAGGTTCGGCCATCGCCCCGGCGACTATGCCCAAGAGTTGGGCTGGACTGGCGACGATGTCTGGCACGCCCACTGTGTGCATCTGAATCAGCCAGAGATCGAAAATTTTGCCGAAACCCACACGGGCGTGGCTCACTGCCCCACCAGCAACATGCGTCTTGCCAGCGGCATTGCCCCTGTGCGAGCCATGCGCGACGCTGGTGTGCCGGTTGGCCTGGGTGTGGATGGCAGCGCATCCAACGACGGCAGTCATCTGCTGGCCGAGGTGCGCCAGTGCCTGCTCCTGCAACGGGTGCTGGGCAATCCCCAGGCCATGACC
>JAHEML010000442.1 GCA_024643705.1 Caldilineaceae bacterium
GGCCCAAATTTCCTGTCGCCAACGCGCCGCTGGTCAACTCGACCAGGGGGAAGACGGCAGACGCGGCCAGCCCGCCGTAGACGAGACCCGCGCTCCAGCGGTCGGCTTCCTGGGCAAAGGTGCGCAGACGTTCCTGGGCGGCGGCCTTCCATTCGGCAAGATTCATTGGGTGTCTCCTTTTCGGCGCGGGTGACGTGAAGATAGAACGCGGATGACGCTGATTGGGCGGATGACCACGGATAATATCAGTGTAACTCTGGGTTCATCTGCGTTCTGTGTTCAGTGCTTCGCAAAATAGGTTTTTGCTCTTCGGGATTTCCGGTGGTAACCGCTTGATTTTGATACGGCTGGAAAAAGCACCCGCTTTCTTAAGCGTCGCCTACTCAATCAGCGCTGGCCTGGCCGACCACCGGAAATCCGGTTGAACCTACGTAGTAGGGACTATCGTAGGCGCTGCTTGTCGCAGCGCAAGCATACAGTACCCACCCTTTTCACGAGAATCGAGAGCATTTTTGCCAGTTTTGTGGCTAAAAGCCGCACCTACAAAAGAGATATTTTGCGATGAATTCAGGTCAACCAGGCAAAATAAACGGCAATACCAATTGCGACAACAATGGGACGCGGAGCGTCCGCGGAGTGTTCCCACGCAGAGCGATGGGAACAAGCGGATTCACAATCTGCAACTCGCAATTTTCACAGCAGGTCATCCAACATGATGATTGTCAACAGGTCTGCCGCGCGCCGCAGGGGGTAGTCGTTGGTGATGAAGCAGGTGGCCCCATGCACAAGGGCCGTGGCGATCTGCAGGGCATCTGCCGGATGCAGCCGGTGAGAGGCGCGGACTTGGGCCGCCCGACGCGCCACATGCCTGTCCACATCAAAAAGGGTCATGTTGGGAAAGTGGCTTAGGTACAGCTCGTACTGGCGCGCGGCTGCTTCCCGTTTCAGTTGCCAGGGGCGCACGGTCACCTCCATGATCGTCACCGTGGAAATGACGCCCCGAATCTTCCCGCTCTGCACATGGGAAAGCAGGGCTGTTGTGATGGGCAGATAGGGCAGGCTTGACCCAAAATGGTGCAGAAAGACAGATGTATCGATGCCAATGGCCTGATGGGCGGCCAGCAGGCCGATCAGTCGTTCTTGGGGAGATCGGTTGTCTGCCATGCGTCTCGTTCCTGGCGCAGATAGTCGTCCACATCAATATCGGCCCACACCTCTTGGTGCAGGCCAGCCAGATGGGTCACGTAGTCGGCTGGTTCGGGAACCAGCAGCACCATGCCATCCTGCACGTCCACCAGCAGGCGATCACCCGGCTGAATGTCGAGCTGGCGGCGTGTGCGGCTGGGCAGCGCTATCTGGTGGCGACTGCTCACTTTCACGGCGATAGTTTGCATTTCTTTTCCCCCCAATCCCAAGCAAAAACACAATACTGCTTAGCGCAGAATATCACACCGAGTTGGGCTTGTCGAATGGCAGTTTGCAGAGGGAAATGTGGCGCGCTTAGGGCAACCGAATCTCCAGGGCTGGGGCCAATTGATTGAGATCTGGCTGGGTGTAGAGGAGAATCTGCATGTGGGCCGCGGCAGGCAGGCTCCCGGAGGGCAAAAGGTGGGCGTCGCGCACAATGTCGCCCGGTTTCCAAAGGGACGTGGGATAGAATTGGCCGCCGGGGGGGCGATCATCCTGGGCCACTTTGTTGCCAGCGCTGTCGAAAAGCTGGACGGACGTGGTGTAGTTGCCGGTCAGTTGCTCGTCCACCCGCCAGTAAAGGGTGAGGGCCAGACCACCGTCGGTCTCGTCGGCCATGTAGCCCAGCAGAGTGAGCGGGCCGTAGCCGATGTCGGTGGGTTGGTTGATTTCGTTGATCCCCACCGGCCCGACGACGCGAACCAAGGGCGGTGTGGCTGCTTCCACATCAAACTTCGACTCCAGACCGGCCATGGGTTTGATGAGATAGACGGGACGGTCACCCGCGGCCAGGGCGGTGGTGGTCACCGCGGCCACATCGGTAAAGCGCTCTTCCGGAGTGAGCAGGGGGAAGAGGCCGGTCAGTTCCGGTGCTTTGCCTTCCACGGCTTGCAGGTAGTAGAGGGGCACGATTTCGTTGCGGTCGTTGCTGATCAGAATGGCGTTGTCGGGGGGTTGGCTGTCCAGGATGGTTTGCCACATGGCGCGGGCGGCGTTGTTGGCCGATTGGTCCATGGCGGGGAAGTGGGTGACAAAGAGGGAGGCGGGAAGGATGAGAAAGAGTACGAACCAGAGGGCGAGTTGCGGAATGGGCTTTGCGAGTTGCGAATTGCGCGGGTCGTCCGTCGTCGGTCGTCTCCCCGACACCCCGATCAACCAGTCCACTCCACAACCCGCCCATAACGCTGCCACCAAATAGAGGGGAATGTAGTAGACGTAGATGTCGCCGATGCCGTAGAAGAGGTTGAAGATTTGCAGCAGCAGCGCGGCGGGCAGGGTGAGCAGAAGAAGAGGCCAGCGCCTCCCTCGGATCAGCACAACCAGCCCCAACAGGACGAGTGCGATCCCCGACCAGGTGAAGTGGAGCAGCCAGAGGTTGGCAGCTTCGGGCATGCGGGCCAATGCCTGGGCGGGGCTGAAAAAGCTGACCGCGAAGACGGAGCCGGTGATGAAATCCACAAAGCCCTGGAAGGTTGGGGTGTAGAGGGTCAGGATTTCGCCACCTAACCGGGGGTATAGCCAGGGCGACGCGTCGAACCCACTGCGCAGAGGGATATACACATAGAGCAGTTGGGGCAGAGCCAGCCCGCCGACAAGCGCGATCCACGTTTTGCCTCGCTGCCACCAACTTCTATCCCGCCAGAAGAGCCAGAGGAAGAGGCCGGGCAGCAAAAAGAGGGTTGTGCGGTGGTGGGTGAGGGAGAGACCGAGAAGGGATGAGAGGATGAGTAAATGGCGGGGAGGGTAGTTGATTGGGGGATTGGAGATTGGGGGATTGGAGATTGGGGGATTGGGTGCTGTCAGCAGTAAGAAGAGGGCGATGAAGAGGGCGTGGAGGGCATAGACTTCGGCGACGACGGCCTGGCTCCACAGGGTGGGGTTGACGGCGATGAGCAGGGCAACAACAAAGGCGGCAACACGGGCTGTAACCCGCTTGGGCATCCACGCCAGCACGGCCAGATAAAATACGGCAACTGCGCCCGCTGCCAGCAATGCGCTGAACCAATTGAGGCTGGCGGCTGGGTCCACGCCGAGCAGTGCGGCCAGGTGTTGCCACATCCCGCCCAGGAGCAGGTAGAGCGGATATCCTGTGGGGTGGGCCAGACCGAAGCGCCAGGCAGCCATCTGGAATTCGCCCGAATCACCAAAGAGCAGCCCCGGCGCCAGGGTGCGGCTGTAGAGACCCAGGCAAAGAGCGAAGAGGATGATCGCGGTTCGCCGATCCTGTCGCCGCACGGTGGACGGTTGATGGGATGGTAAGGGATTGAGCTTTGGGCTGGGGTTGGTGGATTTGACCGTCGTTTTCATCTGATGGATAATTGACCGGTTGTCTTGTCGAAAGAAAAATGGGACGCGGATAGCAACGGATAGAACCTGATGACGGCTGACTGGTACGGACAGGCACTGGTGATTGTGCCCACCTACAACGAAAAAGAAAATATCGCCCGGCTGATCGGGTCCATTCGCGGGCTGCCCGGCGACATCCACATTTTGGTGGTGGACGACAACTCGCCGGATGGAACGGGTGCGCTGGTCGATGCATTGGCCGCGCAGGACAGCGGCGTTTCGGTATTGCATCGAGCCGGAAAGTTGGGGCTGGGCACGGCCTACAAAGCCGGTTTCGCTTTTGGCCTGGAGCGGGCCTATGGCTTTCTCTGCACCATGGATGCCGACTTCAGCCACAGCCCGAAGAGCCTGCCCGCATTGATCAGCAAAGCCAGCAGCGGATTCGATCTGGTGGTGGGCAGCCGCTATATCCCTGGTGGTGGGGTAGAGGGCTGGCCAGCTTCACGCACAATCCTCAGTTCAGGGGCCAACTTCTTGGCCCACATCGTGCTGGGTGTTGCCATCCGGGACTGCACAGCGGGCTTCCGCTGCTATCAGCGCCGGGTGTTGGAAGGCATCGATCTGGACGCTATCTTTAGCAGCGGCTACAGCTTTTTAATGGAAATGGCCTTTTACGTTGAGCGGGCTGGCTTTCGCTGCGGCGAAGTGCCCATCACCTTCGTCAACCGCACCGAAGGCACAAGCAAAATCAGCAAGAGCGAAATCTACAAAGCCTTTTATACTCTGCTGAGGCTGCGCACCAGTGCCCTGCCCTGGGAGTGGGCCATGGGGAAGGTGCGCAAAGGGCAGAAGCCG
>JAHEML010000443.1 GCA_024643705.1 Caldilineaceae bacterium
CCCGCAGCCGCCAGTTCGTCGTGGCTGCCGATCTCCACAATCTCCCCTTCGCGCAGCACAACGATGCGGTCGGCGCGCTGGGCAGTTGCCAGCCGGTGGGCCACCAGAATGGTCGTGCGCCCTTGCATCACTTCGCTGATGGCTGCTTGCAAAAGGCGTTCGGTCTGGGAATCCACCGCAGACATGGAATCGTCCAAAATCAGGATACGCGGATCCAGCAGCATGGCCCGGGCAATTGCCACCCGCTGGCGCTGACCACCCGAAAGCCCCACTCCCCGCTCGCCGATGTGAGTGTTGTACCCCTCGGCCATTTCTGAAATAAAGTCGTGGGCCTGGGCCAGACGGGCCACCCGCTCGATCTCTGCCTGGGTTGCGCCAGGACGACCAAAAGCGATATTCTCGCCGATGGTCGCGCTGAATAGCAGGGTATCTTGGGCCACCATGCCGATCTGCCGTCGCAGCCCCTGCAAATCCATCTCCCGCACGTCTACACCGTCGATCAGCACCTGGCCACTGGTGGGATCGTAGAAGCGCCCAATCAGATGGATGAGGGTGCTCTTGCCACTGCCCGTGGCCCCCACCACCGCCAAGGACGAGCCAGCGGGGATGCGCAGATTCACCTCTTTCAGCGTTTTGGCGATGGAGGTGGGATAGCTGAAATTGACGGTGCGGTATTCGATTTCGCCTTGGATCATATGAGTCTGGGCCGGTTTAGCCTCGGCGGGCGAATGGATCGCCACTTCCTCGTCCATCAATTCGAAGATGCGTACCGCGGCGGTGGCCGTCTGGCTGAAGCTGTTGAGTTGGGTTCCCAGCGCGTTGACCGCACCCATGAGCAGCAAGCTCAAGCTGAGAATGGCAACAAGCGTGCCCAGGGTAATTTCGCCATCCATCACCTGATAGCCGCCGATCGCAAGCAGTCCCAATTGCATAAAGCGGGGCAGGCTGCCGATAACCGCCCAGCGTTTAGACCAGGCATCACTGATGCCCAGGCTACCTGTACGCACGGCCTGTTGCACCTCTTCAAATTTGCCCCTGGCCTGATCCTCCTGGGCAAAAGCTTTGACCACTTTGATGCCGCTGAGGCTGTCCTGCAAGGTAGCCGACATCTGCGCGATACGTTCGTGCTGCTGCTTCCAGGGGTGGGTGAGCACCTGATGAGCATAGTACATCCCCGCGCCGGAGATGAGCACCGGCACAATGGCGATGGCCGAAAGGAGGGGATCCTGCTGAAAGAAGACAACCCCGGTGAGGATGATTGTGAAGATGTGGCTGGTGGATTCGACGAGGATTTGGGAGAGGAAGATGCGGGTGCTCTCCACATCACTGCTCACCCGGCTCATCAGCCGTCCGGTCTGCTCTTTATCGTAGAAGCTGTAGGGCAGGGCCAGCAATTTTCGGTAGAGGGCAGCGCGCACGTCTGTCATCACCAACTGGCCCAGGCGGTTCTGGCCGTAGGAGTAATACCAGGTGGCCGCCGACCGCCCGCCAGTGACCAACAGCAGCAAGCCCAAATAGCGGGGGAGCAGGTGAAGCTGCTGCTGATCGATCACCTGATCCACAATGGCTTTGATGATCAGCGGGGCGATGGTCAGCATGGCCGAGAGGAACAGATTGACGGCCATCAGAACGACAAGTAACTTGCTATGGGGTCGAAGAAAGCTAAAAAGCCTGCGCATGGATCGGGACCATTCGTCTGGGGGAAGTCGATGTCGCAGTCGTTGCGCAGATGATCATACTCCGAGATAAAGAAAGACACAAGTGCATTTCATGCCCGGTGATATTTGAATACTTCGTTGCAATTTCAATACGTCAGCGTCGTCGTCATCGCATATTTCTGCCCCGTGCGCGACGATTCCAGGGTTCCGCACATCATTTCGGTGATGTGCAGCCCCCAATCCACATTCGGAATCGGTTCCCGATCTTCCAAAATACAGTCTACCAAATGTTGGCTGCTGGCGTGGTAGTAGTTGAATGCGCCCGGCGTGGGCTGGGGCCATTTGGCCTTGCTGCGATCGCCCCGCAGGGGGATGTGATACCAACCATCGTCGTCCAACTGGGGCAGCAGATCCTTGCGGGTGGAGATGATCGACGCGCTGTAACCCGCGCCGAAGATGAGATTGCCTTCTGTTCCAAAGACTTGCAGACTCCCACTGCCCGTGCCCGGCAGCACCGGGTGGTAGATACGCCCCACATGGCAGGCTCCGGCAAAGCCGCCCCGCATTTCGTAGAGAGAATAGGCGTTGTCCACCGCTTGCATGCGCACAGGCTGGGTGCGGGGCAGATCGACCACAGCGTCCCAATAGTTGGCCTGGTTCGGGTCGGTGACACCGGCCAGGAAATTGTCGTATTCGCTTTCAGGCACAATCGAATTCTGCACATTGGAGATAGACGCGTGGGCCATCACACTGGCGCATGGGCCGAGCACAGAGACGATATTGGCGGGCGCGTAAGGCAGATCAAAGAGAAAGCCACCGCTGTCGGCTGCATAAAAGGCCGCCTGGCCGTAGGGATTGTTGCCCAACGCTGGCCCGTAGCTGGTTGGCCCGGTCGCGCCCAGGCTAAACCAGAGAATATCGCCCAACACCCCTTGGCGCACCAGTTCCCGCAGGTGGGCTACATCCGGGTCCAGGGGCGACTGGGAGCTGGGTTCGATAATCGCCTTCACCCCGGCAGTGCGGATGGCCTGGGCAATGGTGCGGGCGTCGGTCATGTTCGTTGCCATGGGTTTTTGGATCAGCACATGCTTGCCCGCGCTCACCGCGGCCAGGGTAAAAGGCACATGGGTTCCCGGCGCGGTGAGGATGAAAATAGCATCCAGATCGGCCTTTTCGAGCATCTCGTAGTAATCATTGTAGGCCGATTTGGCCCCGAAGAGACGCACGCAGCTATCCGTGCGCGCCGGCACCAGATCGCACACGGCGGTGATCTCCGCGTTGTCCATTCGCATCAGGTAGGGCAGATAGTAGGCAGTGGCAACCACACCACAACCCACAACGCCGATCTTTATTTTTTGTGTCATCTTTATCCCTATACGATCGATGTCACGATCCATGTCGATTGTGAAATCTGCGCCCACATCTATCCACGTCATTGTACACGCGCAAAAATCTTTGCTGCCAAAGGTGTCAAATCAAAAGGGACGGGTGCGTGGTGCATCGGGTGCATGGGCATACGCCGTAGCGGCAAAGCTGTGCTCCATCAACTGCCATTTGATTGCCTGATAGTCCGGGTGGGTGGACAAGTCGTGATGCTCCCAGGGGTCTGCGTCCAAATCATACAATTCTGTGACATCCTTGTTGTGGTAGGTCACGAGCTTCCAGCGACGGTCCCGGAGCATGGTGGCGTGGGTCAGGTCTGGGTAGTTGATTGCACCGTAAAACTCGCAGTGTACGGCAGTCCGGTGGCTGGCCCCAGAAGCCGCTCCGCTCAGAATCGGCACCAAAGAACGCCCTTGGACAAAGTAAGGGATATCCACTCCCGCACTCTCGTAGAGGGTTGGCGCGAGGTCGATCAGTTCAACCAAGGCATCGTTCACCATGCCTTGCTGAAAGTGACCGGGCCAGGAAATGATCAGCGGCACACGCACCAGGCCTTCGAAAAAGCGGCACCCCTTGAGCAGCAAACCGTGATCGCAGAGGCTTTCCCCGTGATCGCTGGTGAAGATGATGATTGTATTCTCTCGCTCGCCGATTGTCTCCAAATAGTCCAGGATACGGCCAAACTCGTGATCGATCTGCTCGATCATCGCATAATAGGCAGCCTGAAGCTTCTTGTGTTCCCATTCGTCTGGGTGGCGAGGCTGGGACTGAAAATCAATCCCAGCGTCCACCAATGTCTGCTGATGGGCCAGATCGCCCGGCTGAAAGTGCGCGCCGGGCAGGCTCTCTGGATCGTAGCGACGATAATATTCCCAGGGTGGGTCGAAGGGCGCATGGGGATCAAAAGGGTTAATGCTGAGTAGCCAGGGCTGATCGTCATCCCGATTCTTGCCGATAAATTCGATAGCCTTCTCGGAACACCAACGGGTCTGGTGCAGGTGGGGCGGGATGTTGTCCTGATCTGGGGTCGGCTCGAAGAGACCGCCAAAACTCTTCACCTTGGCCCCTTGCAGGTAGGTTTCGGGCGAATGTTCATCCATGAGGGCAACCGGGTCATCCCCCTGGCTGCGCACCCACTCGGCATAGTCGTGGCCTTTGGCCCGTGGCGCTTTGTGGTCGTGGCTGTATTGAAAATAGCGATAGCCATCCTCCACCCGGGGTTCCTGGCCCGTGGCCGGGCTGGCCAGATGCAGTTTGCCAACCAGCCCACAATCGTAGCCT
>JAHEML010000444.1 GCA_024643705.1 Caldilineaceae bacterium
AATGGGGGCGTTAATTCTTCTGGTCGCACCCCGACTTGCAGATGGGGAATAAAGAGATCGCTCATCCACGACCCAAGCAATGTGCCCACACCCATGCCCACCAGAATCAGGAAGGCCAGCTCCCAAGCCAGGAAGAGTGTCATCTGGCCCGACGAGAGACCGATGGCACGCAGGGTTCCCAGTTCGATAAAGCGGCGGCGGAAGGAAAAGAGGGTGTAGAGCAGGAATCCCAGCACAGTCAGCACTGCGGCAGCCAAAAAGCCAACCGACAACACGCCGAATAAGCCTTGCCGTTCGGGAAGCCGCTGCAATGTGGCAATCTCTTCCCGGGCCGATCTGGAGTCGATGACGTTGATGTCATATTGTCGCAGCTCTTTGGCGAGGGCATCGTAATCGACTCCCTGATCGATATTGATCAGTACGTCGTAGGGGAACTGACCACCCACTTGCTCAAAAACGTAGTCAAGATTGCCCACAATCAAGGGGCCGGTATCTGGATACCAACCGGGGAAGTATTCGAATTCCCCCACAACCTTCATGATCATCTCGGCCCGCAGCCCATAGCGTGTGGCGTTGACCTGCAGGCTGTCGCCCACCCGGATGGTGTTCTGGCGCATGAAATCTCTGGGCAATAAGATGCCATTGCCGTCAATTGCCAGGGAATTCATCAGCGCACCCAGGGTAGCTGGCGCGAAATCTCGTCGCCAGTAAGAGACATTGGGGAAGTCCAGTCGATCGATGCCAAAGAAGCTGGATTCCTGCCAACGACCCTGCAATTGCACCCGCACATCAAACTGGGCGAAGCGTGTGGCCCCTTTTATCTTGTCCGATTTGTAATGTTCGGTCACTGGCACAAACGTCCAGTTGATTGGCTCGCCAGAGCCAGCCGCCGCGCCTCCCTGTTCTCCGCTCACTTCCGGTGGGGCTGATCCTAGTTCGATCAAGCGTGCGTCGGCCCCCACTTTGTAATAGACCCTGTCGTACAGGTGATCGTCCAGGGTTTGGGCCAGGGATGTGGTGAAGGCCGAGAGGCTGAGGGTCAACACCAGCAGGATCAGGGGAGCCGTGTAGAGTCCTCGGTTGCGGGAGAGATGGCGTGTGGCTAGCAAGAGGCCAACCGAATTTGTGCGCGCGGCCAGCCAGGCCAAAAATGCCATCAGAAAGGGCAGAAAACGCAAGGCTACCAATGTGAGGGCAAAAATGCCCAACGCCGGTACAAGAAAGAGCAGTGGGTTCTCGAAGAGGCTGTTGCCGCTGGCCTGGCCGGGGAGAGCGATGCCCCCCTGCTGTTGCAGCAGATAGATGCCGTAGCCCGCGGGAATCAGCAGCATGATGTCCACATAGGCCCGTTGCCACCAGGGCGGAATAAGCGTTCGAGCCTGTTCCATTTTGTAGGTGACGATCGTGTGGCGGGCCGCGCTGAATGTCGGCACGATCTGGGCAATCAACGCAACGATCAACGCGCCGAAGCCAAAACGCAGCACTGATTGGCTGATGGTCAGGCGTAGGTCTGAGGCAAGGGTAAAGTTGAGAAAGCTACGGGTAGAACCGATGAGGTCGGCCACCTGAAAACTCGCAGGAATCCCAATGCCCAGGGCAAACACGCCCAGGAAAAGGGCCTCGACACCGGAAATGCCCAGTACCTGGCCCGCCGAAGCACCCCGGCTGCGCAACACAGCAATCTCGTTGCGCTGCCGCCCCACAGCCAAGCCCACAACCAGGCCGATAAAGGCCAGAAGCAGGCCAATGATGGGGATGCTGAAGGCATAGAGAAAGAGGGTGAGCAGGCCGCTGGATCGTTGATATTTGCGTAGTGCATCCAGCGGGGAGATGCTCAGTTGGGTGTTCGCCATCAACGTGGCTGCCCGCTGTTCGACCAATCGGCTGCGTGCCAGGATGCGGTTGACATCGCCTGCCGTGACGCCGTCCCCATCCATCACCAGATACCAAAGTGCCAGATTGACATCGCTGGGGTAATCGGGTGCGATCCGGTTGGTATAGGTTGCTTCGGGCAGCAGAAGAATGTCTTCCAGGGTGTTGAGGTTGTAGAACCAGAAATCGTCGGTGGGGTCGGTTGCCTCCCAGACGCCAACCACCTGCACCGGAATCTGCACCGTGCGTGTCTGATCGTCCGAGCGGATACGCCGGAATGTGACGTAGCTTTCACCCACTTGGGTGCCAAGAGTCTCTGCCAAGGCTCTGCTCATCAAAACTTCGGCAGATGCATCCGGGTTGGTACCAGGATCGACCTGGGGTAGCCGCCCTTCCAGAATCGTAATATGTTGCTCGATGTCGGAGATGAAGCCGAGGTTGACCCAGGCAAGTGGGTCGGTCGCATCGGAGTAAGCGACGCCTTCGGTGGGGAAGAGGCGCAGGTTATCGGTTTTGAAGTAACGGACTGTCTGTTTGTGGGGCAGGCCCAGCGAATCGGCCGCCGGTCCCGACATATAGGCGTCCAGCGGCCCCATCTCTTCCCACTCTTTGGTTCCATAGGTGGAGCCAAGATAGCGAAACATATAGGCAAACGGGGGGCGTTTGACTGTGCTGCCAGCACTGGTCGCGCCTAATTCTTCCTGGAGGATGCGGTAGTAGACCGCATCGGCATAGAGCGGGATGCTCATCACCAGCGCGATGGCTGTGATCAGGCCCACAACCAAAGCAAGCGCCAACCAGCGCTGGGCCAGTAGCCTTTTGGCAGCAACAACGATAATTGCCCAGCTTCGCAATAGGAATCGCATTGGGTTTATTGTCCCACCACGATTTGGCCTTCTTCCAGGCCCTCTTCGATTTCGACCCGGTCAGCCGTCTGGATACCGACAGTCACATCCACCCGTCGTTGCACGTCGCCGTCTTGCACAACGGCAAAGCGTCGCCCATCGAAAATGCGCAGGGCCTGGGGTGGGAGCCAAAGCACATCGTCTTTGCGCTCTAGCTCTGCCTGTACACGCACCAGATCGCCCATTTTGTAGCCGGCGTCTTCCTGGCTTTGATCAATCGAAATCCGGGTCGATTTGTCCAGATCATCCACGGTCGTTCCGCCGCCGGTTCCGTAAGGGTAGGGGAGCTTGCGCACGATTCCCGTCAGGCTGGCTCCGGGGCGGCTGGGAAGAACCACATTCACAACCAGCCCCTCCTGCAACTCGTTGAGCTGATCGCTGACCAAGTCGGCCTTGATTTCCAACTCCGAATTGTCGGCGATGACAGCCACTGGCTTGAAGGCCTCGGCTGCGCGGCCCACGGTTAACGAGACCGAGAGCAGCTCGCCGCCAAATGGGGCGATGATCTGTGCATCTTCCACGGCTTTGAGTAATTTTTCCAGCCCAAGTTGCGCACGGGCCACATCGTTGACCAGCAAGGGATCAACACCGTCTTCCAGTCGGCTGACCGAAATCTCGGCCAATTCGACCTGCCTGCGCTGCAATTCCAAATTCAGCGAACCGGCGGGTTCCTGGGTGATCATGTTGAGGAGGCGCAGATTTGCCATATCCAGATTGAGCTGGGCAGCACGCCGGTCAAAATCCAGGGTGCGCTGCGCCTTATCCAGTTGGGATTGCGCCCGCTCCAGGTTCAGCCGAGAGGATTCGACTTCGCGTTCCAGGTCGTCGATCTCCAAATCTGCAAGCACGAAGCCCTGCTCGACGATGTCGCCGCGCTTGGCATAGATGGCGCGCACGCGGCCATTGGCCCGGAAGAAAAGCTCTTCTTCCACCACGGGGGCAATGCGACCGCTAAAAATCAGTTCCTTGACAATTTCACCTACGCGGACGGTATAGGTGGGTTTCAGGGGGACGGCAGGCGTCGGGATCGGTGTGGGCGTTGGCTCGTCGGACGAGACTTGCGCCGAGCGACCAGTTGGCAGCAAGGCGCAACCGGCAAGGGCAATCATTACGATCAACAGAACGCCAATTCGGGGGACGGTTTTTCCCATCGGGTATTCTCGCTTCGGGCTGGCAGTTGATGGATAATTGGGGGATTGGTGATTTATCATCGGCAATTTTGCCACTCTAGGAGTATATTGGTCTTTCACTCACGGCTGATTGCCACGCTGCATCGAAAATGAGGCTTTTCTTTAGTGGCAGGAGAGACTGGCTTTCCAGCAGCGAAAGAGATGCGGGAAGTACATGAGACCGCAGTATACCTTGAAGTGAAGATTTGCACAAAGAGCCGGTGTTCTTTTTCGGTTTAGCTGCGGCAATCAAACTCGGCTGATCCCCTTCTTTGACGGCCAGATTCGCTTCCAGTATAGTCTCAGTTGGGGATCGGATTCTGTGTGCATCCCTAACCTCAACGTGTCTGATTGCCTTTTGGATCAGCCAC
>JAHEML010000445.1 GCA_024643705.1 Caldilineaceae bacterium
GGCCCGGCTGCTGAATCAATGCGAGCAGAGCGGGGTGCGGGCGCACATTGTGCCCGACCTCTTCCAGTTGACGAAAAACCAGATGACGGTGGAGGATTTGAATGGCGTACCGCTGATCAGCACCAGGGAAGTCTCGATCATCGGATGGAATTTGGTCATCAAACGAATTTTAGACTTGGCAATCGTTGCCATTGGCTCTGTCTTTGCTCTCCCTGCCGGTCTCCTCATTGCGCTGATGATTCGCCTGGACTCTCCAGGGCCTGTCATCTATCGCCAGGTTCGCATTGGCAAGAATGGCAACCCCTTCAATATCTACAAATTTCGCTCCATGGTGGTAGACGCCGAGGAACGCAGGGGCGAGGTTGCTGCTCTCAACGAAGCAACCGGGCCGCTTTTCAAGATGCGTGATGATCCCCGGCGCACACTGGTGGGGCGCTTTCTGCGGCGATTCAGCCTGGACGAACTACCCCAACTGATCAACGTGCTGCGCGGCGACATGAGCTTTATTGGCCCTCGCCCGAACCTGCCCGAAGAGGTGCTACAATACAAAGAGTGGCACAAAAAGCGACTCTCTGTCAACCCCGGCATGACAGGTCTGTGGCAAGTGAATGGGCGTAGCGATCTCACATTCGATGAAATGGTGCTGTTGGATATCTATTATGCGGAAAATTGGAGCTTGGGCCTGGACATGGGTATTTTGTTGATGACCGGACCTCGGGTGCTTTTTGCCAAAGGTGCATACTAAATAACCTGCATCTGTACCACCTGTGATTATTTTCCTCGCTGATTGTGCCCTATCGGGCATGAACGCCCACCTGGCTGGAACTGGATATGCAGCGTGTATTGATTTTGATGAGTGACACGGGTGGCGGTCATCGGGCGAGTGCCCAGGCGTTGATGGGCGTGTTTGCCGAGCGCTACGCCGATCGTTTTGACGTGCAGATGATCGATCTGTGGCGCCACTACACCCCGTGGCCCATCAATCAAGTCCCCAAAAGTTACCGTACCCTGGTCACCGACGCTGTCTGGCTCTGGAAGATGGCCTGGCGGGCAAGCGAGAAAGAATTTCTGACTGAGCCGAGCCTGCGGCTGGTTGGTCGATTGGTGCGCAAAGCCATGTGCCGGGCTTTTATCGAATATCAGCCAGACCTGGTGATTTCCGTTCATCCTCTGATGCAGCACGCCCCTTTGCATCTGATTCGCCACCAATTGGGGATGACCATCCCCTTTGTCACTGTGGTGACCGATCTGGTCTCGATTGCCCCCATCTGGTATCACCCAGGAGTGGCTCTCTGCTTTGTAGCCAGCGAAGAAGCTGTGCGCCGGGCCAGGCGGGCAGGGCTGCGCGACGATCAAATTCGTCTCTGTGGTCTGCCCATCCGCCCCGCCTTTTCCCGGCCTGTGGGCGAAAAGACCGATCTGCGTCTTGCGCTTAGCCTGGATGCCGATCGCTTGACTGCCCTGCTGGTGGGCGGTGGAGAGGGGATGGGGCCGGTGGGGGATATCGCTCGCTCGATTGCCGAGCGACTGGCTGCCGATGGCCGACATGCCCAGTTGGTGATTATCTGTGGGCGCAACGAGGAATTGCGCCAAAAACTGGCGGCACAGCGTTGGCCCATCCCCGTGCGGGTAGAGGGCTTTGTGCAAAACATGCCCGATTGGATGGCGGCCAGCGACTGTGTTGTCACCAAAGCTGGGCCGGGTACAATCGCCGAGGCCCTGATCTGCGGCCTGCCTATCCTGCTCAGCGGCTTTGTGCCCGGCCAGGAGGAGGGTAACGTGCCCTTTGTTGTAGACAATGACGTGGGGGCCTACAGCAATAAACGGACGGAAATCGCCGCTATCCTCTCCCGTTGGTTCGGACCGGAGCAAGCAAAGTTGGCCCAGATGGGGGTCAAAGCAAAATCCATGGGCCGTCCTCAAGCCACATTTGAAATTGTGGACGAGATTGCCAAACTGATGGAGAAGTAAAAAGATGCCAGGGGGCGAACCCCTGGCATCTTTGTGTAACTACCTACCCCCACCCAGCCTCCCCCAGATTGGGGGAGGAGCCGATCTAGTTCCCTCCTCAGAATGGGGAGGGTTAGGGTGGGGTTGCTTGGTAGTCACATCTTTGTTTTATTATCACCGCCACTGGTTTAGCCAGCGCACCTGGCCGACCCATTCCTCGGCGTTGGTTTCAGTCAACCCATCTCTCGCGCCCCATCAAAAATCCCCGGGTGCGCCCCTTCTGTCATCATCCCAAAGGCCCGCTCGGCCACTTTGACCCCCAGCCCCATGCCGTGTCCATTAAACCCCACACAGTAAAAAACGCCAGGCAGATCGGGCAATTCGCCCACCAGGGGTAAGCCATCCTGGGTGAAGCCCATTGTCCCAGCCCAGCGATGGCTGATGGGCGCATTCGCCAATTCGGGAAAGTATTGGGCCGTATAGGCGGCCAGATCGGCCTGCACTTTGTCGGATGTGCTTTCGTCGGTGAACTGGTTTTCGGCAGCAAAATTGAGATGGCGCGCCCCGCCCATCAGCCAGCGCCCCATCCCTGGCTGGCCAGGCTCGGCCACCTGGCGAAAATAGTAGTAGCCAAAGTGGCTATAACCGGCCACGGGGAAGACCAGGGGAACCGGCTCCGTCACCTGAATCTGCCCTCGGCGGGGAAGCACCTTGTCCTGGAAAAAGGGATGGATGAGGGATGAATAGGCATTGGTTGCCAGTAGCACCCGGCGGGCGTGAATTGTCGCGCCCACGCTTTCTACCCGCAATCCACTCCCATGATCCGCATTTGTTCTGATTCCGGTCACGGGTGAACCGGCCATCACCTGCACGCCCGCGGCATCCATCAGGGCGCGATTGAAGTGGGCGGGATGGATCACCCCGTCTGACGGTCGATGCAGCCCAGCCAGAAAGCCCCGACCAAAGGGATCGCCCGGATGGAAATTGTGCTCAAAGCCATCTTCGCGTAACAAGCGAGCGGATTCGGTCAGAGCTGCCGCTTCCTCTGGGCAGTCCGCCAAGAGCCAGCTACCGCAGCGCTGATGGGGGACGCCCAGGGTGGCGGCCAGCCCAAACATCATCTCCCGGTTGTCGATGGTGAGCTGCCAGAGTTCCCTGGCTGTTGCCCGACCATAGGTTTCAACGGCACTGGCATAGCTATCGGCGATGCCACACAGGGCCATGCCCGCGTTGCGGCCCGTTGCGCCCAGCGCGGGCTGGCGGGCTTCCAAAACCAGCGCGTCGATTCCGGCCTGGCGGGCAAACCAGGCAATGCTGCTGCCGATCACCCCCCCGCCCACAATGCAGAGATCGGTCTCTATATGAACGTGTTCCTCTTCACTCTGCTCGGTCAGAGGCAGGCCAATACTCTGCTGCCAATAGGAAACGGAGGCAAATGAGCGTACGTCGTCTGCTTTCAATTGGAGGATTCCTTCTGTTTGTCGATGGTTGATTCTGTCATTGGTTATTTCTACCATTGGTTATTTCTGTCAGCGGTTGTTTCTGTCAATCCGTGTGGGCACGGATATAGCCGTTCATGGCGCGCATGGGGGGCAGGGGTAGCCCATCGGCGTCGAATAAGTCGGCCACAGGGTAGAGCGAGTTTCGGGTGCTAAACCAGACCCAGCGCTGCACAAGCCGGTTGTCGTCTGGCGGGTAGCCTGTGTTCTGATCACGCAGTTCGTCGAATAGCTCGAAGGAACCGATCATAAAATTGATGACCTTGGTGGGTGTAAAACCAAACTCAGCAGGAATCAGAATGCCATATTCGGTGACGTAAAGCATCTTCTCCCGCTGACCGTGGTCTGCCATCCAGCCGCGCATCTGGCGCACCTGTCCCTCCACCAGGGCCAGATCATCGTGATCCTCCACATCCCAGAGCAGACCATCCGTCGCGCCGTCGAACCCCGGTGGCAGACCCACGCCCCAGTTGCCCTCTTCTTCGCGCAAGACAAAGCCATGCATGGTCCAAATGTCTACCGGCATCCGGCTTCCAAACTGCTCCCGATAGCTCTCCCAAACCATCTCCAAATAGCGCAGCCGCACCGGTGTCACCTGGCTGACACCACCGTTGGCGATCTGGGCTGTCGGGTCGGCCAGTTTGATGGTCTGATACGCCTGAAAATAGCGACAGGCATATTCGTCCGGCGAAGCATCGTCCTGCCAGCGCACATCCGGCTCGTTGCCGATCAGCCATGTCTGCCCCGGTTTTTCCTGGGCCAGTCGATAGAGCGTGGGCACATCGGGGTACAGCCCGGTGGGGCGGAGACGTACCATGGGCGTGAATTCCATGCCCAGATCGGCCAGGGAATGGCCACCTGCATAA
>JAHEML010000446.1 GCA_024643705.1 Caldilineaceae bacterium
GGAAGCGGCCAAGAGGTCAGGGCATTCGGAAGTGTGAGTGGCCGCTTCCCGGAAGGGCAGGTCCTGTCATTTCCCCTTGTGCGAAGAAGCCGAGGGGCAAACGAGAGTTGCCGGGGCAGGAGCGGGTGGGGTAGACGGCCTTCCGGGAAGCGGCCAAGAGGTCAGGGCATTCGGCAGTTTGAGTGGCCGCTTCCCGGAAGGGTGGACAATCAGATTGGAGGAAATTGATGCCACGGCGCAAACTGCGTTTTACGCAGGATCACTACTACCACATCTACAACCGGGGCGCAGGACGCCAGTCGATCTTCTACGCTGACAGAGACTATTTTCGCGTCATCGAACTGATGAAGAAAATTGCCAGAATCTGTGACATTTCGATCATCGCGTACTGCCTGCTGCCCAATCACTACCACTGGCTCGTCCGCCAGAACGGCAACATCGGTGCAGATAAATTGGTGGCGCGAGTGTTTGGCAGTTATAGCCAGAGCTTCAACAAAACGTACAACCGAAGCGGAACGCTTTTTGAAGGAACATTCGAAGCCATTCTGGTCGAAACGGATGAGTATTTGCACCATTTATGCCGGTATATCCACGCCAATCCCGTGCGCCACGGGCTGTCTCTTTCGCCCGATCTGTGGCCCTATTCCAACTATCTGGAATGGATCGGCAAGCGGCCCGGTTCACTGGTCAATCCGACATTTGTGATGGCCCATTTCCCAGAACCGGGACAGTACGAAGCGTATGTGCTTTCTTATTTGACCGGCCAGGTGACTTTGCCGCCAGGTTTACGACAGTATTTGGAAGGATTGGGCTGAGTACCCCTTCCGGGAAGCGGCCACACAAACCCGGAACGCCCAGAAATTTTTGGCCGCTTCCCGGAAGGCTGACCAATCTCTGTTTGCGTGCTATAATCTGCCCAGTGTCAGGTTGCGTTTGCCAAGCGACGACAACGAAGGGAAAAGAGAGATGACAACTCAAATGATTTTTGAAGATGTGCTGGCTGCACCCCAATTGCTCTCACTCGAACAGAAGTCGGTTCTGTTCTACCGACTGCAAAGCCAAATCGAAGAGGCCCAATACCCGCTCACTCGCGCCCAGGCCCAGGCCGAATTGCAGGCGCTGCGCAGGGCAGGGGTATTTGCCCAAGCCCAAAGCCTCTATGGGAAATACGCCCATTCATCGATTTATCTGGACAAAGAAGCGCTTCACAGCGCCATCCGTGAAGCCGCCACCGCCTGGGAGACAGAACTGGATGAGTTCCCCGTCAGCGAAGATTGAGCTGCTCCACGTCGTGGATACCCACGCGCTGATTTGGTACTTGCAGGGAAACCCCCGGCTTGGCCCACAGGCCCGCGCCATCTTTCAGGCCGCCGAACGGGGTCAGACCCGCATTCTGATTTCGGCTATTGTGTTGGCAGAGATGTATTAAGTCAACCAAAAACACGCCATCTTTGCCGATTTTTCGGCCATCTATCGGGATATTGTCCAGCAACCCTACTTTCGTCTGGTCCCCTTTGTCTCGGACAATGTGCTGGATTTTTCCAGAGACGACGACGTGCCGGAGATGCACGATCGCATCATTGCCGGTTTGGCAAAACGACTGGGCGCACCCCTCATCACTGTCGATTCGGCGATTGCCCAGGCCGCGGGTATCGCCATCATCTGGTAATCCACTGGCATGACCCAATCCCAAGCCTATCTGGAAGAAATCTCCTCCCAACTCCCGGCCCTGCAACTGCTCATCCAAATGGGGTGGACGTACCTCTCCCCCAGCGAGGCGTTGTACCTGCGCGGGGGCAGGCAGGCCAATGTCGTCCTGACCGGCGTGCTGGAGCCCTGGCTGCGGGCAAACAACCAGATCGCCTACAAAGGCGAGAGCCACCCCTTCAGCGACGGCAACATCACCCAGGCCATCGCCAAAGTGGTGGACGAGCCCTTCCAGAGCCTCATCTCCACCAACAAAGTCCTCTACGAACTGCTCACTCTGGGCACCAGCCTGACCCAGACCATTCAGGGCGACCGCAAGAGCTACAGTCTGCACTACATCGACTGGCAGCACCCGGAACGCAACGTCTACCACATCAGCGACGAATTCAGTGTGGAGCAACGGGGCAGCCACAGCACCCGTCGCCCGGATATTGTCCTCTTTGTCAACGGCATCCCCCTGGTGGTCATCGAATGCAAGCGGGCCGACAAAGAGCATCACGGCGAAAAGGCGATTGCACTGGGCATCGAGCAACTGTTGACCTACCAGAGCGAAGGCGAAATCCCCCACCTCTTCGCCACCTCTCAACTGCTCCTGGCCATCAGCCCCAACGACGCCCTCTACGCCACCACCGGCACGGAGAAAAAGTTCTGGGCAGTCTGGCGGGAGACCGGCACAGACCGCGCCCGTTTGGAAGCCGCCACTTTAGAGGCGGAGGTACACGCCTTCATTAACCGCCCCCTGCGCCCTGGCGACGAAAACCGGCTCTACGACTGGCGGGCGTATGCGTGGCCGATTCGCAGCCACTTTTCCAAGTTGGGCGAACGGCTCCCCACAGAACAGGACCGCACCCTCTACGCGCTTCTGCGTCCCGCCCGTCTGTTGGAGCTGGCCTACCAATTCATTGTTTTCGACAACGGCGTCAAGAAGATTGCCCGCTACCAGCAATACTTTGCCATCCAGGAGACAATCAAGCGGGTGGTCCATCGCAACGCCCAAGGCACACGCGCAGGCGGCGTCATCTGGCACACCACAGGCAGCGGCAAATCCCTGACAATGGTCATGCTTGCCAAAGCCCTGACCCTGCATCCCAATGTGCCCAATCCCCGTGTGGTGCTGGTCACAGACCGGGTGGATTTGGACGATCAGATTTTTGGGACCTTTCACGCCTGCGGCAAGTCCGTGGCCCAGGCCCAAAGCGGCAAGCATCTGGTGCGCATGGTCACGGGCAAGTTGGGCAAAGGCGAGCGGGCGACCGATGTGATTACGACGCTCATCAACAAATTTGAGGAAGCCGCCCGCCAAAAGGTGGCGGACGAGGGCATCAATACCTTTGTGCTGGTGGACGAGAGCCACCGCAGCCAGTACGGTTCTATGCACGCCAAGATGCAGCGGGTCTTCCCCAATGCCTGCTACATCGGCTTCACCGGCACGCCCCTGACCAAAAAGGAGAAGTCCACCGCGGAGAAGTTTGGCAGCTTTATCCACAAATACCCCATGCGTCAGGCCGTAGCCGACAAAGCGGTGGTTCCCCTGCTCTACGAAGGGCGCATTGTGGAGCAGGACGTGGACAAAGCCCAGTTGGAGCGCTGGTTCGAGCGCACCACCCGCCATCTCAGCGACGAGCAGACCGCCGACCTGAAACGCAAGATGAGCCGCAGCGAGGCTATCAACGCCACGTCCCAGCGCATCAAAGAGATTGCCTACAATGTGGCCCTCCACTACGAACAGAACCATCGGGGAACCGGCTTCAAAGCCCAGCTTGCCACTCCCTCCAAGCAGATTGGTACCATGTATCTGAATTATCTGCAGGAATACGGCATCGACGCCGCTCTGATGATTTCGCCGCCCGATAGCCGGGAAGGGCAGGAGGAAGTGGATGGGACCCTGCCCGAAGTTCAACTTTTCTGGAAGCGGATGCTGGAGCGCTATGGCAGCGAGGAAGTCTACAACCGGGAGATACTTTCCTCTTTTAGCCGGGCCGATGGCATCGAAATTCTGGTGGTGGTGGACAAACTGCTCACCGGCTTCGACGAACCCCGCAATCGAGTGCTATACGTGGACAAGCCCCTGCGGGAGCATACCCTGCTCCAGGCTATCGCGCGGGTCAATCGTCTGGCCGAAGGCAAAGATTTTGGCTATATCATCGACTACCGGGGGGTGCTGGGCGAACTGAACCAGGCCATCAATCTCTACGACGCCCTGGCCGAATTCGATGTGGAGGATGTGGTGGGGACACTGGCCGATGTCTCCGAGCAGATTGAGCGCCTGCCCCAACTCCATTCGGACCTGTGGGCCATTTTCGAGCCGGTTCCCAATAAACGGGACCCGGAGGCAATGGAGCGCCACCTGGAGCCGGAGGACCGGCGGGCACGCTTCTACGAAGCTCTCACCGACTACGCCCGCGCCCTGCAAGTGGCCCTGGGGTCGGTTCAGTTCTACACCGACACCCCGGAGACGCGCATCCAGCGCTACAAGGACGATCTGAAATACTTCCACAGCCTGCGCCGTTCTGTCCAGCTGCGCTACGCCGAAGCCGTGGACTATCGGGGCGACTACGAAGAGAAGGTGCGCAAGCTGATGGATGAGCACATCAAAGCCACCGGCAC
>JAHEML010000447.1 GCA_024643705.1 Caldilineaceae bacterium
GTGAATCAAAAACATACGCTGAATACAGGCAATTTGCTTCCCCTTAAGAGTCATACCGAACGAGGACATTGATGAGATATTCTTGGTCATTTGTACTCAAACGATTTGGGCTGTTGCTGCTAATTATCTGGAGTGGCGCTACCCTGAATTTTTTCATTCCCAAGATGACGCCCCGCAATCCTCTGCGCGAAAAATTGCTGCAAGAGGCCAGCCGTAGCGGCTACATTCCCCCCGGTTTCGAGGAGATGGTCCAGGCCTACGAATCAAAATTTGGGTTGGATCGCCCATTGTGGCAACAATACATGAGCTATATGGGCGACATGCTCCGGGGCGATTTGGGCTTCTCGATTTCCAACTATCCCAAGACCGTTTGGGAGTTAATTTTGGAAGGCTTGCCCTGGACCGTTGGTCTTCTGTTGACAACGACATTGCTGGCCTTCCTGATCGGATCGTTGCTGGGCGCGCTGATGGCGTGGCCCAAGGCATCGAATCTATTTCGTTATATTCTGCCTTCTTTATTAATTTTCGGCGCGGTTCCCGCCTATGTGATTGCCCTTACGCTGATCTATTTTGTCGCTTTCCGCTGGAAGTTACTCCCGATTGGGGGTGGCTATGGCATTGGTATGTTCCCCGGCATGAACATGGCCTTCATTTTGGACGTGCTGAGCCACTCCATCTTGCCTGCCTTAGCGCTGGTACTGGCCGGGACAGGTGGCTGGGCAATCGGTATGCGCGGGATGTTGGTGACAATTCAGGGCGAAGACTATATGACCTTTGGCGAAGCCAAGGGGCTGAAGGACTGGCGCCTCTTCTATCGCTATGGCGTCCGTAACGCGCTCCTGCCCCAAGTCACAGGGCTGGCCCTGGCCTTGAGTTTTATTGTCTCGGGTTCGGTGTTGGTGGAACTGGTGATGGGCTATCCTGGCATCGGGACATTGCTAGCTCGATCCATCAGTCAACTCGACTATTTCATGATCTATGGCATCGTCTTTGTGATTATCACGGGGATTGCCATCACCATGTTTATTATGGATATGATCTATCCGTTTTTGGATCCCAGAATCTCCTACGAGGGCTAACCCCATATGGAACGCCTACAAGCAAATTTACGCTATCTGCGCCGTAACACAAGCCTGGCCATTGGATTGGGCATTCTGGTTGTTTTGGTCTTGTTTACGCTGACAGGGTACATAATAATCGATCCCAAAGTGGATCCCTATCCCCTGGCTGGGCCGGCCAGCTCTCCACCCACGCTGAACTACTGCCCCCGCAGCGATCCCGACTGTGAGAAAACGGAACCCAAAGCTTACATCTTTGGCACAGATGCTCAGGGCCGGGACCTCTACGGCGTTGCCGTAGCCGGGACCTGGATGACGATCCAGATCGGCTTGATGGCTGGTCTGATCGGTCTGGGTGTGGGTGCCTTTCTGGGCTTCACATCGGCCTTTTATGGGGGTTGGTACGATCTTGTTGTGCGCTGGATGGTGGACGTGATGTTGACCGTACCCGGTCTTTTGCTACTGGTCGTCATAGCATCGTCTTTGGGAGATCAGACAATCAGCGTCACCGGTATGGGCTTTATCATCGCCTCAATATCCTGGCGCGGCCCGGCCCGGGTCATCCGCTCCCAAGTGCTCAGCATGCGCGAGCAATCCTACGTGATGATGGCCCGGCTCAATGGTATGAGCGGCATGGGGATCATCTTTCGGGAAATGATGCCCAATCTGCTGCCCTATTTGGGGGCTAGCCTGGTGGGCGCAGTCACCGCCGCCATCTTCGCGTCGATGGGCCTGGCCGCTCTTGGCCTTGGCCCCCTGCGCGAACCAACCCTGGGTGTGACAATCTACTGGGTGATCAACCAGAGCGCATTTTTGCGGGGCCTCTGGTGGTGGGGGGCTGTTCCCATCGGCATTGTCGCCCTCATTTTTGTCATGTTGTTCCTGATCTCGATTGGCCTGGACGAAGTAGCCAATCCACGTGTGCGGAGGGCCGAGTGAGCAAGAATGTCGTTTTGGATATCAACGACCTGGACGTCCAGTACTATACAGACGCAGGTATTGTCTATGCCAATAACAAAATCAATTTGGAGCTGAAGGCTGGCGAGCGCTTGGGGCTAGTGGGTGAATCAGGCTCTGGCAAATCGACCCTGGCTCTGGCAATTCTGGGCATGATCAAGCCCCCCGGCAAGATAGCCAGTGGCGAAATTCTACTGGATGGTCGGGACATTACCAAGCTGAATGAAGAAGAGACGCGCCAAGTGCGGGGACGGGAGATCAGTATGATCCCCCAGGGCGCGATGAACTCGCTGAATCCCGTTATGCGCGTGAAGGATCAAATTATTGACTCGATGATGGATCACGAGTTGGGGCTGAGCAAAGCGGAAATGGAGTCCATGGCAGGCGACGCCTTGGAAGCCGTTGAACTGGCTCGCAACGTGGGCAACATGTATCCCCACGAATTGAGCGGCGGCATGAAGCAGCGGGCCTGTATCGCCATTGCCATTGCCATGAAGCCAAAGGTGATCATCGCCGACGAGCCGACCAGCGCGTTGGATGTAGTAACCCAACGCCAAGTGATGCAGACCATCCGGCATATCCAGTCAGAAATGGGTGCAGCGGTTATCCTCATCGGCCACGACATGGGGTTGATGGCCCAATTTGTGGACCGATTGGCGGTGATGTATGCAGGACAGATGTCGGAAGTTGCCCCCAAGCAGGAGGCATTCCGGGCACCCATGCATCCCTACACCCAGATGCTCATCGAGAGCCTGCCAAAAATTGCCACCAAAGGCGAATTTCACGGCATTCCCGGCATCACCCCGCTTCTGCGGGACCTGCCCCCAGGCTGCGTCTTCAACCCCCGTTGCCCCCAGGCCTTTGGGCCATGTCGCGAGACAACCCCCAGATTCCTGGAACATCGTCCCAACCAATGGGTGGCCTGCCATCTGTATGAAAACGAAAGCGAAAAGGCCCGCGCATGAGTGACCTTCTGCTGGACCTCAAAAATGTGACCAAACAGTTCAAAGGCGGCACGGTCGCCCTCGACAACATCTCTTTCTCCATCGACGCCGACAACCCCAGCATTATCGCTGTGGCCGGCGAGAGTGGCAGTGGCAAAACAACGCTAGGATTGATGGCGTTGGGTTTCCTAACCGCTTCCGCCGGCACCGTGCAGTATCGCGGCAAAGATATTGCCAAGATGAATGGTCGGGAACGCACTGAGTTCCGCAAGGAAGTACAGGCGGTCTTTCAAGACCCCTTTGCGGTCTACAACCCCTTCTACAAAGTAGATCACATCATGGAAGTGCCCATCGCCAACTTCAAGATGGCGAGCAATAAGAAGGAAGCCAGGGAGATGATGGAGCAGGCGCTCATCAGTGTGGGCCTGCGCCCGGAAGAGACTCTGGGCCGCTTTCCCCACCAGATGAGCGGCGGCCAGCGTCAGCGCATGGCTTTGGCCCGCGCCCTTCTGCTGCGCCCCAAACTGCTCATCGCCGACGAGCCGGTATCCATGGTGGATGCTTCCCTGCGTGCCACAATCCTGGAAGCCCTGGACAAACTGAACAAAGAGTTCGGGATTACTGTCCTTTATATCACCCACGACTTGACCACCGCCTACCATGTCAGCGACTATATTCTGATCCTCTACAAAGGGTCGATTATGGAAGCCGGTGACGTGGAGAGCATCATCCGTGATCCGCAGCACCCTTACACCCAACTGCTCATCGGCTCGATCCCCTGGCCCGACCTGGACCGGGTGTGGGGCGAAGACATTGCCGTCATCGACATCGAGGAAGATACCTCCCTTGAATCGAAAGTGGGCTGCAAATTTGCCGGACGCTGCCCCCACGTGATGGACAAATGCAAAGTCAGTCCGCCGCCGCTTTATCGGCCCGACGACAACAACCGGGTCGCTTCCTGCTATCTCTTCGAAGACAAAGAGATTCTGCCCGGAAACGATGTGGGCACCCTCTTCCAATCAAAAAAGGTTGCTGCGGTACGGTGATCCGTTTGGACCAACTGGCCCGATCGGGATGATCCTTCACAATCTCAAGGCGACGACCGCGTAAAAGGATTGGTCTCCTTGGGGACAAGCCAATATACTTCCATCAACAGAACGAAGACCGGCGCTCCTGTGCGCCGGTCTTTTGTTTGCTGGCAAGAGAACTTTGTCATGCGCAAAATCGTTTGCCGTGCATGTTGTACCATTCAAGACCTGCCGGGTTCGTGAAACCTGGCGGGTCTGCATCCTGCCTTTTGGCTGACCTTGACGAAAAGCTGATATAATAGGCGCAACCACACGAACAGAATCGC
>JAHEML010000448.1:0-3401 GCA_024643705.1 Caldilineaceae bacterium
GTTGGGGTCGAAATCCCCGATCTGTTGCCGGAGATTCACACGGGCCCAGGGCCAATGGGCGCAGGGGCGATCATTGTGGTGGTGGCGACAGATGCACCCCTTCTTCCCCACCAACTGAAACGTGTGGCCCAGCGGGCCGGGTTGGGCATTGCCCGGGTGGGCGGGATGGGCAGCAACAGTTCGGGTGATATTTTTCTGGCCTTTTCTACCGCAAACCCGGATGGCTGGCAGCGGGCCGACATGGCTCGGGTGGATGTGCTGCCCAACGACCGGATCACGACCCTTTTCGAGGCTACAGTTTTTGCCACCGAAGAGGCGATTGTCAATGCTCTGGTGGCCGCCGAAACCCTGATCGGGCGCAATGGCAACACTGTCCACGCCCTGCCCCACGACCGTCTGCAAACCGCGCTCAGAAAGTATAACCGGCTATGACTGCTCTTATCGCATGTGAACGTCTTGACTTGATTTTGATGACACCGGACTCCTTCTCGGCCTGCCTGCGCCACGATATGGACAGTGCAACGCGGATTCTGGGCGTGTCGCCCCACCCGGAGCTTTTCCGGCGGGAAGACTTGCTGGCCCGTCGGTTGGCCCAGTGCCACGAAGAGCCAGGCTATGCCCCCTGGACTCTGCGCGCCATTGTTCTGCGGGAGAGCAGGGAAATGGTGGGGATCATTGGCTTTCACACCGAGCCAAACCCGGACTATCTGGCCGCCATCGCGCCCCATGCGTTGGAGTTTGGCTATACTGTCTTTACCCCAAATCGTCGCCGGGGCTATGCCGAAGAGGCCGCCCGTGGGCTGATGAACTGGGCTGCGGGTCAGCCTGGCGTGGAGCGTTTTGTGCTCTCCATCAGCCCGGACAATGGCCCATCCCTGGCCCTGGCGCACAAGCTGGGCTTTGTGCACATGACCGAGTGGGTGGACGAGGTAGACGGCGTGGAGTGGGTCTTTGTGCGCGAGGTCAGGGCGGAAACCGTCTAATCACTCAGCAGTTATCCAGGCCGATTGGACACAATGAGTAAGGAAAATGGGACGCTGATCTTATCCGCTCTCATCTGCCCGATCCGCGTCAGTCGCGTTCTGTTTTTGGATTAGTCAGTCCCGTCTGAAAAGCCCCTGCACGCGCCGCCAAATTGATTCTTTATCACCCTTCCACCACGCCTGGGGTTTCAGCCGTTCGCCGTAGCCCAGTCGAATGTCCAGGGCCAGCATTAGGCCCCGCAAGCGAGTGCCCGCCAAGCGTTGGCCCAGCCGATGCCACCACTTGGAATAGTCTTTGTTGTAGGGGCAGACGCGAATGCAGATGGAGCAATCGCTGTTTTGGGCCACCCAATAGCTGAAGCACTTCTCTCCGTCCACACTCCATTTGACCACCCCCTTCAGGTTGGAGCGGTTGTGGCGCAGGGCCGATGGTGGGCCATCTGGGATGGCTTTGGCTGGGCAACCGGTGGTGCAGCGGCGGCAGACCGCGCAGAATTCCTCCACACCAAAACGGATGGGCTGATCGTGGGCCAGGGGCATGTCGGTGAAAATTTTGCCCAGCCGCACCCGCGGCCCAAATTGTTGGGTGATGAGCAGCCCCAATCGCCCATATTCCCCCAGCCCGGCTTTGACAGCCAAGGGCACGGCCAAAGCTGAATCGTTCATACTGGCGACCGCGTTGTAGCCCAGGTTGCGGATATATTGGGCAATGGAGAGCACGACCAGCGCGTCGTGGGAATAGCCTAGCCCGGTGGCCGCGCCGCTGAGAGCCGACGGAACCGTGCGGATCAAGTCGTAGTCCATGGCTTGGGCGATGACGATCACATGGGGCAGCGCGTCGGAGATGGCCTGGGGCTTTTCGCTACGGCTCATATCGCTGAATTTGGCCGAATACATCCAGCGTTCGTCGTAGCCGGTGATACCCAGCAAATCCGCGCCAAATCCCGCGCCTACTCGTTTGATCTCCGCCGCTGCTTCCTCTGGGGTGCCCATCTCCTGACGCACAGCCGCCACATCCCGGTAGAGCGAAAATTCGTCGGTGAAGCCTTCGCGCCGGTCTTCGCCCTCTTTGAGTTCGGTGAAAATATCGCTCACGTGCCAAGCCGCATTGCGCAGGGCAAAGTCCTTTTGGGTGAAGCCGTCAGCCTTACGAAAGCTTTTCAGCGGCTCGCGGTAGGTGGCATAGAAAAGCTGTGCCTTCTCGGAGCGGATGCTCTCGTCCCACCAGGAGCGGCGAAATAGATCGTCCTTTTGGGGGAAGCGCTCGAAATCGTCCTGGATGTGGAATCCGGCTGCGGCATCGGTCTCCTCCAACGTGATGGGGCTACGGGTGACGGGCATGGGGTAGGTGACCTTTCAAAAAATTTAGAACGCGGATACGGCGGAAAAGAGGGATTGATGCTGATATTGCAAAAAGGTCAAACAGGACGCAGGTACGTAGGACAGGTTTCTTGCCTGCCATTGCTGAACTATGGAATTGACCATGGTTTCGATGATAGCCCGACAGGGGGCCGACTGTCAACGAAGGGGGATGACCAGCTAGAGCAATTGCGAGTAGAGACCAGAGGGAGTAAATCCGCCGATTGAGTAAGTGATAAGTCAAGGCAGAATACGAGTTCAGGTCGCATCGCTGTATCGAAATCAAGGGTTTACGGCCGTTCGGGCCGATAGGGTTTCGATACACTGCCTAAAGGCGGCACTCAACCAGCGTCGGCCCTCGCTACTGCCAACTCGGGATTGCCCTGAGGACCAGCCAGGATTCAGAAATCCTGACTGGTCTTTTTGTTCTTCCTATCAACCACTGGTATCCTCATCACACCGACTGAACAATTGAAAAGGAAGCCCCCGATGGAACCTATGCTGGAACCAATTATCGTCACACTGGAAGAGGCGCGTCGGCTGGCAGTGCTGGCCCAGCGGCTGGCCGGCCCCCAACCACCCGCCACTGCCGAAGGGGTGATGGAACTCTTCCACGCCCTCAACTGTATTCAGATCGACCCCATCCGCGCGGTGGAGCGCACCCAACTGTTGGTGCTGTGGAGCCGGCTGGGCAGTTTCAACCCGGCGCTGCTGGACCATTTGCAGCAAGAGGAGCGCACGATCTTTGAGGCATGGGCACACTGCGCATCGTTTGTGCTCACCGAGGATTATCCCCTCTTTGCCCACCACATGACCGATGAGTACGACGGTGGCGGGGTATGGGGAGAGCGCATTCGCACCTGGATGGAAACCAACACTGCCCTGCGCCAGCATATTCTGGACAGGCTGGCCGCGGACGGCCCCCTGGCTACTGGTGAGTTTGAAGACATTTCGGTTGTGCCCTGGGAGTCCACAGGTGGCTGGTCCAACGGGCGTACTGTCACGCGGATGTTGGATTTTCTCTATAACCTCGGCACTGTCCTGTCGGTGGCGCGTAAG
>JAHEML010000448.1:3411-4304 GCA_024643705.1 Caldilineaceae bacterium
ACCGCCGGGAACGGATATGAGCGACTGGGCAGGGGAAGATGTAGTGCGCCGGGCCGCGCACAAATCCCTGCGCGCGTTGGGCATCGCCACTGTCAAACAGATCAACAACCACTTTATCCGCAAGCGCTACCCTGGGCTGAAAGAGCGGTTGGGCGAGTTGCAGATGGAGGGCATCGCACTGCCCGCAAAAATTGTTGGGACGGATGGTGAGTTGTGGCCGGATGATTGGCTGATCCACCGGGAGAGTTTGTCTGCGCTGAAGGCCATGCGCGCCGGGGATTGGCAGCCACGCACGGTGCTGCTCTCGCCTTTCGACAATCTTATCTGCGATCGGGATCGCACGGAGCAGTTGTGGGACTTCTACTACCGTATCGAAATCTATGTGCCCGCGGCCAAACGACAGTACGGCTACTACGTCCTGCCCATCCTCCACGGCGAGAAATTGGTCGGGCGGATGGATTCCAAGCTGGAGCGCAAGAGCGGCGTCTATTCGATCAATGCCCTCTACCCGGAGAGCCATGCGGTTGTGACGGTTGAAAGCGCCCAGGCCATTGCCCGCACTGTGGGCGAACTGACTGACTGGATCGGCGCACGCTCGGTTGTGCTGGGCGAAAATATCCCCCCGCTTTGGCGAGCAGCGCTGGACGAACGTCTCGCGTTCTAGCCATGTCGGTGGTTAGGTGACTTCGGTTTTTACCCATCGTCCGTTATACTTTTTTGTTGCAGGTTTTTTGTTGCAGGTTTTGATTCGTCGCAGAGCTGCGTGTGTGGCACGCTCTCTGCGTTTTCTTTATAAGGAGATCCTATGTCTGCCACAGCAGCCGTGCCCCAACAGAGGGGTAGTGGGACAACCGGTCGTTTTGGCACATTTGGTGGTGTCTTTACGCCCAATG
>JAHEML010000449.1 GCA_024643705.1 Caldilineaceae bacterium
GACCTTCGCCGGACAATGTTTCGGCCAGATTTGCTGCACCCACAGCAATTACCAGTGTTTCGAAGTTACCTGCGGCGACCGCAGTCTCCACAATGTTCATCTCTGGCATGGCGGCTTCTTCTTCTGCAGCAGGCAGAATGACAGCGTCGATGACATGGATGACGCCGTTGCTGGCTTCGATGTCGGTGGTGACAATGGTAGCGCCGTTGATCATCACTTTGCCATCGGCCACACTAAACTTGACAGTCGAACCCTGGATGGTTTCGGCTTCGAGACCATCGGCCACATCAGCAGCCATCACCTTGCCGCTCAATACATGGTAGAGCAGAATCTGGGTCAGGTCGCCGGATGGGTCGGCGAGCAGGGCATCTACAGTGCCTTCGGGCAGAGCAGCAAAAGCTTCATCGGTGGGGGCAAAGACGGTGAAAGGACCTTCGCCGGACAATGTTTCGGCCAGATTTGCTGCACCCACAGCAATTACCAGTGTTTCGAAGTTACCTGCGGCGACCGCAGTCTCCACAATGTTCATCTCTGGCATGGCGGCTTCTTCAGTTGGGGCCGCTACTTCGGTTGGGGCTTCTGTCGGTGTAGCGACGGGCGCCGGAGCCGGTGTAGCACACGCTGCTACGATCAAAGAGATACTCAGTGCCAGAATCAATACAATAGACTTTTTCATCATTTTCTCCTGGTGAATGGAATTGAACGATTGGGACAGAAAATGCTCATCAAGACATTCGATATGATTTTGAACATGTTTTGTACATGTTTTGTATTGATTTGAACTTTACCACCCTCGGCGTAATATCAATGTATTTTGTATTCCAATCGCTAAAAGTGGCATTGATTCGATAGCACGGGGGAAAGCAACTGGTGGATTTTGGGGGCAAATCGCTGTCCATTCATGTATACTGATGTGAAATCTGGTTCTCCTCGCACTCGGCAATGTCTGGAAAAGAAGGGCTGGACGAAATGCGCCTTTTATTGGACAATAGAGGCGACGCAAGTGACAGAACTTTGACAAGTGATGGGGGATTCTGAGGGCTGCGTTTGACCTACATTGGTTATTGGCTGGTTTTTGCGTTGTTTTCCACGCTGTCGTCTCTTTCTGGAGCAACCATCCCCGATTTTCCTGGATCCACCATCCCATCCGACCCAACAGGAGTGGCCATGCTGATCAACCCTGGATTTGAATGTAAAGTCGGGACTTATCAACTGGAGTCGCCAGGTGGAGGATTGATGCGTATTGCAACCGGCTGGACGCCCGTCTTTATTGACGGTTCGCCTTGGCTGTACAGCACCCGCATGCATTATGCCGGCGATGACTGCAACGGCAGCGCGCATGTGGAGCGCATCGACGGCGAAGACAGCCAAGCCATCTTCGCGCAAGACTTGGAGCAGAACCCAGAGCCAGGCAAGCCTTTTGATGTGGCACTCTATCAGCAGACCGAGGCCACTATTGGGGAAGCATACAGTTTGAGTGGCTGGATGCTCTCGTTATGCGGGGGCAGCGCCATGCCTAACGATTGCCCAGACGGTTTCTACATGGCGAAAATGTTGGGAATTGATCCCACCGGTGGCATCGACCCCCTGGCCGACACGGTGATTTGGGCCGAGAATCGGCATAACTTTGTCGAAGGCGGCGAGCGGGTCGGCTGGCAGAATTTACAGGTGTGCGCCAAGGCCGAAAGCGAGACGATTACCGTCTTTGGCCGATTTAATAGCCCCTTTCGTTGGCATGGGAACCACGGTTTCATCGACGCCTTTCTCCTGGCCGATTCGCCCACAGCTCATCTTGATGCGCTTCCTGTAGAAGTGGACGATTTCAAGATCGACGTCCAATGGACGGGCGATATCAGCACTCAGATCGAGGAAATTCCGGCAGGCCGCTACGAAGTCCGCTTCGACATCGATTTCCGGGTGGGCACGGAAGGGGAATGGCAGCAATGGCAATTTCGCAAGCCTGCCGGCAGCCAGCAATTCGAGGCCCAGCAGGCCAATGTCCCCCACTTTTTGCGGATTCGTGCCTTTTCCGAGCAGCCCAAAGATGGGCCAGACGGCGCATTTCCCAACCACCGCTTTCTCGGCGTCTGGTCCGATCCGGTCTCCATCACCTTCTTGCAAGACACGCCGCCCAGGGACTTTCACCTCTTTATTCCTGTGGTCAACCGCTAGACCGGCCCGCCCGTTTGTGGTTCGGCTGATCCAGCGGGATCGCCGCCTTTGATCATCAAACAACCAATCGCCCGATCCTTTGCTCACCCGGAGAATCACTGGTACAATCCCGTCATGTCAGATAACAGCACGACCCCATCCACAAACAACGAACCCTCTCTCGCCTCCCAGTTGGCGTTGGTCAAGGCGCGGGTAGAACAAGCAGCCCAGCGAGCCGGTCGCGATCCTGCCGAGATCACCCTGGTAGCTGTCAGCAAGACAAAACCATTTGCCATGATCGCCGAGCTGGCCGACGCGGGCCAGGTAGATTTTGGCGAAAACCGGCTGGAGGAACTGTGGGAGAAGGTAGATGAAGCCCAGAACGTCGGACTGGCAGAGATCCGCTGGCATGCCATTGGTACAATCCAAAGCCGCAAAAGCAAGCTGGCGGTTGGCCCCTTTGCCCTGGTGCATTCGGTGGACACAGCCAAGCTGGCCCAACGTTTGAGCCGAGACGCCCAAGCAGCGGGAACGCGGGTGGATGCGTTGCTGGAAGTGAATGTGAGCGGCGAGGAGAGCAAGCACGGTTTCACACCAAATCAGCTCCGCACAGAGCTGCCGCAGCTATTGGCGTTGCCTGCTATCCGCTTCCACGGGTTGATGACCATGGCCCCCCTGGAACAAGAACCGGAAGCCACCCGCCCCATTTTTCGGCGGCTGCGGTTGCTCCTGGAAGATCTGCGCGAACGCTTCCCCCAAGGGCATTGGCAACACCTTTCTATGGGGATGACGAATGATTTCGAGGTGGCGATCGAAGAAGGCGCTACTATTGTACGGGTTGGTACAGCCATTTTTGGAAAGCGAGAGTTAGGCTAAATGCAACTGAATGGAAAGATTGCCTTTATCGGCGGCGGCGCAATGGCCGAAGCCATCATCAAACGTCTGATTTTAGGCGGATTGGCCCGTGCTGAGCAGGTTTCGGTCTCCGAACCGATTCCGGCACGCCGGGATTACCTGACCACCGAATATGGGGTCGTGGCCGAGGCCGAGAATCAAGCTGCGGCCACCGATGCCTCGATTCTTGTGCTGGCTGTCAAACCCCAGGTATTGGACAAAGTCTTGCCCGGCCTCGTGGACGTTGTTCAGCCAAAGACGCTTGTGATCAGCATCATGGCCGGTGTGCGCATCAGCACCCTGCGTCGGGGGTTGGGCCACGAACGCATTGTCCGCTCCATGCCCAATACACCCGCCCAGGTGGGCCAGGGCATGACTGTGTGGACCGCGACGTCTGCCGTCACCGACGATGACAAAGGCCAGGCCCAGATGATTTTGGAGGCCATGGGTGACGCCTTTTTTATCGAGGATGAACACGCCATCGATCTGGCTACAGGGCTGAGCGGTTCGGGGCCTGGCTTTGTCTTTTTGCTGGTAGAGGCACTGATTGATGCTGGGGTACACATCGGTTTCAACCGAGTTCAGGCCCAGCGCATGGTGTTACAGACCATCGAAGGCAGCATTGGGTTGTTGCGCGAAAGTCGCGCCCATCCAGCCGATCTGCGCAACCGTGTGACCAGCCCTGGGGGTACAACCGCGGCTGGTACGCTTGTATTGGAGCAGAGAGGTATCCGGGCCACGTTGATCGAAGCTGTAGTCGCGGCCACAGCTCGCAGCGAAGAACTGGGCGATCTGAGTGAACGAACTGAAGGATCGTAGCCTCGACGAGGCCGGACCGGCATTATTCATAGCTTGACTTGAGAGGACGAAGGAAATGTTTCAATTATTGGCAAATTTGCTTGGCATTTATACGTTCGTTTTGCTTGCGCGGATTTTGATGAGTTGGATTCCCAATTTGGACCCCTACAATCCAATTGTTCAAACACTTGTCCAGGTGACTGACCCGGTGTTGGAGCCAGCCCGCAAGTTGATTCCGCCGATCGGCATGATCGATATTTCTCCGATTGTGGTCTTCATCATCCTGGGAATCATCCAAGACCTGCTGCGCAGCATGGGCTAGGTTGCTATTTTTACCCCTGCCGGGAACATTCCACCGCCACGCCTCGTCCTATCCTTGCACAGGCAGATCGGCCTGTATGTCAGACAAAGGGTGATTCTCCGCAGTGGGGAGTCGCCTTCAGTAGAGAAAAGGGTAG
>JAHEML010000450.1:0-3127 GCA_024643705.1 Caldilineaceae bacterium
CCGTAGGATTCGAATTGAGTTATGCAGCAAAAAGAGGGCCGTCTGGTTATGGAAATCAGGCGGCCTCTTTTTTGTAGTCTTTGTTTTTCTGCTAAAGAATAAACTCACTGCCAATTGTCCCATAGCCGAATTGACGCGCTCCTCTTTCTGGGGTACTATCGCCTGTACCGTTTTAGTCCCCCAACCCATATCCCACAGGAGCAATCCAATGCTTGATTTTGCTGCCGTACGCCGAGGCGAAAAGACCATGGCCGACTTGGCCGCGGGCCTGACCATCGATGATCTGCGCGACCTGACCAACGAAATGGTGGATCACCAGCTCGGCCAGATTGCTGGGTGTACCGACGCTGATGTGGTCTTTACCCCCAGCGACCCCGGAGCCAGCGATCCCTATGCCGCGGATGAGGCCGACCGTAACATCTCGTGGAATTTGGGCCATCTGATTGTTCACGTGACCGCGTCGTCGGAGGAGGGGGCCTTTATTGCCGCCGAAATGGCCCGGGGCATCGAACCCCACGGGCGCAGCCGCAGCGAGATTGCCTGGGAGAGCGTGACCACGATTGCCCAGTGTCATCACCGGCTGGAAGAGAGCCGCCGGATGCGCCTGGCCATGCTGGATGTTTGGCCGGATGAGCCGTATCTGGACTTGACCACCCAGCAAAATCCCAACTCACCAGCATTGAACGCGGTCGGGCGTTTTCTACGCGGCCTCTCCCACGATGCCAGCCACCTGGATCAGATCGACGATGTGGTCGGCCAGGCCAAGGCCGCGCGGGCATAGACTGAGCGAAGAATTGTAAACAGAGAAAACAGAAAGACGCAGAGAGTAAGAATGTCTCTCTGCGTCTTTGCGTCTTTGCGTTGTCGTTTTTTCTGTGATCCTACCGAGCGCTTCGCATCTCTTCCAGCGCCGCGGCAAAGACGGCTGCTTTGGCGGGGTCCCGGAAGACATCTGCACCGGAGAAGAGTTGCAGCCCGTAGCTGGGCACAGCCGAAGCCACGGTTTCGTGGAGACTGGCGGGGAAATCCAGCGCGTCGATGATGAGCTGAACAGGCCGGTCAGTTGGCACAAACGACGGCGCGGCTTCCAGCACCTCCCGCGCCCAGGCTGCTGTGCGCCCGCTCTTTTTCACGTAGATCAGCGGTGTGAAGATGTCGATGGATGGGGCCAGCAGGCCGTAATCCTGGGCGAAGATGCGGGTGAGCGCGCCGTCGAACTCGTCCGGCCTCCACGGGCACATGTACGCGCCGATGATGCATTCCGGCAAGTGGCTGCGGATAATTTGCGCGTAGTGCGCCCCGAAACGGGCAACCCGTTCGCATTTGTAGCGGGTCCACGCGACCTGATGTTGGGCCAGAATCTCTGCCGGGGTTGTGGCGTCGATGCTCGTGGCATTGCAGAAATCGGCAATACAGTCGGCGCAAAAGCAGTGCTCCTGCAAATCCGGCTCCGGCTCCTCGAACCAACCTGCCCCAGTCAGATAGTCCAGCCAGATGCCACTGGGCTGAAATGCCCGCACCCCGGCCAGTAGATTTTCTTCGGTGTAGTCCAGAAACCACTGTTTCGAAAGACAGACGCCCTGAACCAGTCGCCCATAGCGAATCGGTTTGCCATCCACCCCGGTGGGAATCAGATCAGGGTGCTGGGCGAAATCGGCCCGAAAGACCTTGAACTCCACACAGGCTGCGATCCCGGCACGGGCGCAGGTGTCAAAGGCGTCTTCGTCGAACATGTGAAACCAGGCAGCGTTGACTCCGTAGGCGGGAAATTGCTCCGCGTATTGGATGGCCGCGCTGCCGTAGGGGCCGTAAAGTTTGGGAATGCTATCCATCAATTGCCCCTTTCGGCCACTGAACTCCATGTGCGGCCCAGCCCGCCGTGATAGTCCGAGCCGGGGCGGATGAGCCGTCCTTCGGCCCGTTGCTCCAGGCAGTGGGCTGTCCATCCGGCTACCCGGCCCACGGCAAATGTGGGGGTGAAAAGGGCGGTCTCCAGCCCCAGACCGTGGAGAAGCAGGGCTGTGTAGAATTCCACATTGGTCTGCAAATTGCGCCCTGGTTTGTATTCTTCCAACAGGGCCACGGCCTTTTCCTCGACGGCGCGGGCCAGATCGTACAATTGCATGTCACCGTCGGCCCGGTACATTTTGGCTGCCGCGGCGGAGAGTACGTCGGCACGGGGGTCTCGCACTTTGTAGACCCGGTGGCCGAAGCCCATCAGCCGCTCGCCCCGTTCCAGCTTGGCCCGCAGATAGCTCTCGGCCTTGTCCGCCTGGCCGATCTCAAAGACCATGTCCAGGGCTGGCCCCGGTGCGCCCCCATGCAGCGGCCCTTTCAGCGCGCCCACTGCGCCGGTGATAGCCGATACCAGGTCGGAAGCGGTGGCGGTGATGACCCGGGCGGTGAAGGTGGACGCATTGAAGCTGTGATCGATGACTGTATTCAGGTATGTTTCCACGCCCCTGGCCTGGGCTGCCGAGGGTACTTCGCCGTTGAGCATGTAGAGGTAGTTGGCCGCGTGGCCCAGTTTGGGGTCGGGTGCCACCGGCTCTTCGCCGTTGAGCAGCCGCCAATAGGCCGCCACAACCGTGGGGAAACGGGCCACCAGTGCGGCGGCTTCGTCGGCGTCGCCCTCCACACCTCCCAGAGACAACGTGCCCGCGGCCATGCGCAGCGCGTCCATGGTGGGGGCTTCTTCGCGGGCTACGGCACGCAGCAGGTTCAATGTGGCGTCGGGCAGGGTGCGCAACTTGGCAAGGCTGTTGCGAAATTCTGCCAGCTCGGTGGCGTTGGGCAGCTTGTCGTTCCAGAGCAGGTAGGTCGTCTCCTCGAAGGAGGCGTTGGCAGCGATCTCTTCCAGGGGGTAGCCCGCGATAATCAGCTCGCCAGCCAACCCGTCCACCCGGCTGAGGCGGGTGCTGCCGGCAATCACGCCCTCAAGACCGGGGGCGACAATGGGTTTCGTCATGTTAGTTGCTCCTTGTGTATGTGTCGATTTTGCGCTGGGTTACAGGCTGGCGGCAAATGAAGCGGGGTTCTCCATTACCCCAGCATCTTTTCCTTCGCAGCAACCGGGGTCAACCAGTCCATGTATTTTTCGTTTTGACCGCGCACGATTCCGAAGAAG
>JAHEML010000450.1:3137-4290 GCA_024643705.1 Caldilineaceae bacterium
CTGTGACCAATGGGCCAACTTCGCCGTTGCCAATGGCGCGGTGATCCACCGAAACAATCGGGGCCACCTGTGCGCCTGTGCCACAGAAGAAAGCTTCGTCGGCCAGGTAGACTTCGCTGCGATCGATTGGGCGCTCGATCACCCGTAGCCCCATCTCCGCTTCGGCCAGGTGCAAAATGGAGCGCCGGGTGATGCCTTCCAGGATGTTGCTTTCGATGGGCGAGGTGATCAGCACCCCATCCCGGATGATGGCAAAGTTGGCCGCGCTGCCCTCGGCTACGTGGCCGTCCTGGTTGAGCACAATCGCATCGTTGAAGCCGTTGAGTTGGGCCTCGCTCTTGATCAATGCGCTGTTGGCATAGCTGCCAATAATCTTGCCCCGGGCCGGGATGGCTGTGTCGTCTACTCGGCGCCAACTGCTGGTCGCCACGTTCAGTCCGGCTGTGGGCAGGAAGTTTTCCAGGGGAATGGTGAAGATGGTCACTGCCGCCGTCAGATCGTGGAGACGCACGGCGATTGTCTCATCTGCGTTGTAGGCCACTGGGCGGATGTAGCAGTTCTGCCGCCAGCCCTCTTGTTCCAGCAGATCTACGGTGATAGCGGCCAGATCGTCCGGTGTGTAATCCAGTTTCATCAGCAACATTTTTGCGCTGTTGAGAAAGCGCTTGTAATGCTCCCGGATGCGGAATACATAGAGGGTCTCCCGCTCGTCGTTCCAATAGCCCCGGATGCCACCAAAGCAGCCCGTGCCATAGTTGAAAGTCTGGGTCATCACCGAAATTTTGGCTTGCTCGATGGGCACAACGGCCTTGTTGAAATAGGCGTATTTGGTCAAGAGAGGTCTCCGCTAGGCATATTGAGTTTGTTGGATAAGGGCTGATGTAGCGATTTAGGTGCCAGTTCCGATCATCCCTCTGCGGGCGCAAAGAAGACGAGCAGTGTGAGATCGCTGGTGATTGTATGAAATTTGTGGGGCATGTGCGCGGCCACATACAGGGTATCGCCGGTCTGGACAGCCCGCTCTTCGTCCCCCACGCGAAAGTGGGCCTGGCCGCCAATCACGTAGTAGATTTCGTCCTGATTGTGGGGGCTTTGGGGGTCTGTTGTGCCCGCCGCCAGTTGGTAAATGCCGGCGCTCATGGCGGGTACATTC
>JAHEML010000451.1 GCA_024643705.1 Caldilineaceae bacterium
GATCGTCGATCTCGCAATGAGCGCGCAAAGTGCGGCGTCCATCTCCATGGACGGTGATGGTGAAATACTCCCGGCCGCGCTCCTGCCCCTCGCGGCCAGGTTTGTCGCTGGTGTAATGGATATGACCCTTGATGGTGGTGTGGGGACGCATGGATTTTCCTCAAGCCGGAACGGAATTGCCGCCGTTAGCAAAACAGCTTATGGTCATTCTAGCGAAAAACCAGAACCCGTCATCGAACGGGCGGGAGCGTCGAATTGATCAAGACCGGGAGCAAGCCCTTTTACGGCTGGTGGATCGTGTCCATGACCGTGCTCGGCACGGCGCTGCAGGGTGGGTTCATTTTCTGGAGCATGGGCATCTACGCCTCGACCTTCGAGGACGAGTTCGGCGCGCCCCGGGCGCAAATCAACCTGATCGAGACTTTTCTCTCGGTTTGCACCAACCTGGTGTCACCCGTGATGGGCGTCCTGATCGACCGTTGGTCGGCGCGCCACATCATGGCCATTGGCATCGGATCCCTCGGCCTTGGGTTGATTGTCCTGAGCCAGGCCGGGACCCTGATCCACGTCTGGGCCGTGTGGGCAACGCTCATTCCCCTGGGCGCATTGGGTATTGGCGCGCTCCCCAGTGCCGCACTGATCGCACGCTGGTTCCGCCGCCGCCGCGGCCTGGCGCTGGGCCTGTCGATGACCGGCAGTTCGATTGGCGGTGCCCTGGTGCCGCCGCTGATCACCTTCATGTTCATGAGCTTCGGCTGGCGCACAGCCGTGCTCTACTCCGGCGTCTTTTGTCTGCTGTTCGTGCCGGTTTTTCTTAAAGTGCTGGTCAACCTGCCGGAAGACATCGGCCTGGAACAGGAAGAGGACCACCCCGACCCCGGCAGGCGGGTGGGTGAGGTGGACACCCGAATATGGACCATCCCGCAAATGCTCAAAACCAACAGTTTCTGGTGGCAGACATTGATATCGGCTTCGCTGCTGGCCGTCACGCTGGGCACCCTGGCCAACCTCAGCCTGCACGCCAAGGACCTGGGCATAACCGGCCAACGCACCGCCCTGCTCTATTCGATCATCGCGTTCTGCTCGTTCGGTGGCAAGATTGCCATGGGGCATCTCATCGACCGTGCCGGCATCAAGCGTGCCGGCTACCTATCGGCCAGCCTGCTCATTTGCGGCATGCTGCTTCTGTTCAGCTTCAAAAGCTATCCCGGCCTGGTCGCCGCCAGCCTGGCGGTTGGCCTGGGCTTTGGCGGCGTCACGCCACTCTGGACCAATATGCCGGCCCGCACCTTCGGTGCACGCAGCATTGGCCGGGCCCTGGGCGTGATGAATCCGCTCCACATTCCCATCACCGGTGGCAGCGCACCGCTGGCCGGGTACATCAGCGATACCACCGGCAGCTATGACTTGGTGTTTTTAATCTATATCGGGCTGTGCCTGTTCGCCGCCGCAGGCCTGTACCTGCTGAAGATGCCGCGCCCCGGGGAGGCTTTTTCCCCGGCCGGAACATAAACACAAAGATCAAGCGATGTTCGATGGCAATGGTCAATGGAGGAAAGCCATTGAGTCTGGGGTGAGGTGAACGCGCCTCACCCCAGAAGATGAATGTATTTCCCCCGCCTCAGTTGATGTACGGGTGAGCGGTCATCTGTTCCAGTTGGGTGGCCGCGAGAATATCCACCACCATCGTCAAGGCGTGCACACTGACCAGCGTATCCGTGGGTGACATGGCCGCGCCTTTCTTGGGATCCAAAGCATCGAATTTTTGATTCATCTGCTGCATCAACTCACGAACAAGCGTGAGGAAGTCGTTCTTGGCCTCTCTGGCCGTGGTTGTGTCGTTCCCACAGGCAGCGCAGAACTGGAGGTACAGGCCATCCAGTTCCTTCATGGTTGCTTCGACATATTCCGTGTAGGCAGTCTCGTCATAGACCGGGATGCCCTCTTCCGCAAATACGTTGGTCACTGGAAATGCCCAAGCTGCCAGGGACACGGCAGTCATAGTGGCAAGCAATCGTGTCATCTTCATTTCCAAACTCCTACGGCACTTTTTGGGTGCTCGATGAAGACCTGTTTCGACTATCCGCCAATTGATTTGCATGACAGGAGTCTGCAAATTCTTTAGTGCTCCGACACCACTTAGATTGGGCCGTCTCTCGACAAGTTCCATGGCATGCGGTGCATCTTGCCCGAACCGAAATCTCAATTAGAGGAACAACTCGGCTAATGTTCGCCAACGCTTGTTATCGGCTAACCACAGACTAGCCATAGTAGAATCATCAACCAATGCGAATGACCTGGCGCAGTTTATTGCCAGTCAGCTCGATCGTTCTTCTTGGTGAGAGAAATATTCAGATGGGACTCGATATAGGTCAGATTGCTACCATTGGAGCCAATGTTGGTGTCATTGCCGGATTGATCTTTCTGGCGATGGAGATCAGACAAAACAACAAGTTCCTGGCAGCGCAGGCAAGATATAGCCTCAGACAGTATCGATCGGACATTGCTGATTCATTGATGCTTCCGCACGTACTCGAGGCAACCCACAAATGGGCCAGGGGCGAGCCATTAACAGCAGAGGAACAAAGCACGGGGCTGATGGTGGCAATAAAAATTGTGGAACTCTGGGAGTGGCAGCACGGAGAGTACGCAGCGGGGATGCTTCAGAAAGATGAACTGCCAATCGGCGCCTGGCGCTTATGGTTTCATAATCAAGGCCCATTCCCCGTTCCGATTCGAGATATTTATAGAATGCGCAAGGGTGTATTGAACGCCGGATTTGTTCAGTTCTTTGATGAAAATGTCGTTGCGATAACGCCCGACGATCCGCCCGGGTAACCCGCTTTCGCCAAACCAGAATCCGGCAGATTTCGCGGGTCGGAGGTCAAACGTTTGTTTTTATACGGAGAGAAAAAATGACACTGCATGTTATCGGAGCCGGGGTTGGAAGGACCGGTACCTATTCGCTCAAGCTGGCAATCAATCAGGTCGGCCTGGGCCCTTGCCATCACATGGAGGAGGTTCTCCACAACATGCCGACCCAGGTTCCGCTTTGGTCAGCAGCAAGCCAGGGAAAAGGCGACTGGTCAAGTATTTTTGACGGTTACGGCAGTGCCGTTGACTGGCCAACGGCCTGTTTTTTTCGAGAGTTACTGGAGGAGTTCCCCAAAGCCAAATTCGTGTTGACTTTGCGCGACCCGGAGAGATGGGCGGACAGTTTTGGCGCCACCATCTACAAGTTGATTGAAGGCACAGATCAGGCACCAGAGGAAATGCGCGGCTGGCTCGAGATGGCTGCCGGCGTCATTGCCAAAACCGGATTTCCCCTTGGATTGGAGCGTGATGAACTTATTCAGGCATTCAATTCACACAACGAAGCCGTCAAGAAGTCCATCCCGGCAAGCCAGCTACTGGTTTTCGATGTAAGGGACGGATGGGAGCCACTATGTGAATTTCTTGAAGTACCTGTTCCCGAGGGGGAATTTCCGCGGACAAATCATCGAGAGGAGTTCTGGGATCGCGTCCAGGGAAAGGATTGACCCGCTGCCCGCGCCAACTCCTCTACAACATGCGAAGCTGATTTGGGGCACATCTTGTCATGAACCCAAGGCCAGTCGAAAAGGTTCAGTTTCGGCCAGTTGAAAATATAGCATTGGCAATCCCCCGCGTAATGGCCTATACCTAGTCCAGATATTCCAATAAAAAAAGGAGAGTCTTTCATGAGCAACATCCTGGCACCAGCACGACAGTTTTTTGAAGCATGCGAAACCGGACAAGGGTGGGATTCCTGTGCGGCATACTGCAAACCGGGGGCAACGTTTTCATCACAGACAGATGTCCTGGCCGACATTTCCACGCTGAGAGACTACAGTGAATGGATGAAGGGGATGCTCACGCCAATACCGGATGGCAGTTATGAATTGAAATTTTTCGCTGCGGACGAAGCAGACCAATCAGTTGTGGCTGTTGCGGTATTCCATGGCACACAAACCGGACCTGGGGGTCCTGTCCCGCCGACAGAGAAAAAGATTGCTGCCGATTATGTCTACCACATCGTGTTCGAGGGTGATCGCATCAAGCACATGACAAAAATCTGGAATGATTTGTTTAGCTTGAGGCAATTAGGCTGGGCTTGAACTCCCTTGCAGTGGCCCACGTGATTGGTCCTTGCGATAGGACCACATCTGGCAACCACAAGTAGATCACCGCTTCCATGGGCGATTTGCGTTCCCGGAAAAGGAGCCCTTACGGCCAAAGGCGGTCGATTCA
>JAHEML010000452.1 GCA_024643705.1 Caldilineaceae bacterium
GGGCAAATAGATGGGATTACCCCGGCGCATGGCATGGCTGGGTATGACAATCTGCTCTGGCGTGACCTCTGCCTGTTCGATGATCTGGCGGATCACCCCCGGCGGAATGTGGGGCTGATCTCCTAATGCGAGCAGAGCGCCCCGGATATCCGGGCTGTTCAGTGCGCCAATCCCCGCTTGGTAGGATGTAAGCATCTCGCTGCTGGTAAAGTGAGGGTTGTGGACGATCTGGGCAGGGCTACCGATCAGGGCGGTTGCCACCTCGTCGGATCGATGGCCCGTGACGCACACAATGGGTGTGGCCCCAGCTTCGTCTAAATTGGTCACCACTGTGCCGATGACTGTGGAGTTGCCCCAGGGCAACAATTGCTTGAATTGGCCCATACGGCGGCTGAAACCTGCGGCGGCGATGATTGCTGCGATGGGGAACTTTGGCAGTATATCCATATCCCGTAGTATAGCATACGGGCAGGGGGAATCGATGAGCCGGGCAGCGGGTTTCGCGATCGAATGTCTCTTGGCCACATTTGACACCTATCTTCTACCTGCATATACTGACCAGACAAGCACGCGATCTGAAACTACTTCAAGATGCGGTGGCGGTATGCGATTTCCACATATCACCGTTCGCCGTTTAGCTGAGTCTGCTGCTCTCCCCTGATTGGCAATCAACAGCACATAGCTACCAACTGCCGCAAGGCACAAACCACAGAGAGTATCCCACGGAGGATATTTCATGACGACGACGGCCGGGGTTTCCCCAAGCCAAACGACCACTGGTGGTGACTCTGGTGCTTTTTTGCGCACGGTTTGGAATTCTTACATTCTGCGTAAGCTGTTCCGCACCTTTATCACAATTTTTGTCGTCACCACAATTATCTTCTTTCTGATCCGCCTGCTTCCCGGCAATCCCATCGAGATTTATGTCAACCAACTTGTCGTCACTTATGGCATCCCCTATCACGAGGCGCTGGATCAGGCGGCCGCGCTCTTTGCCATTGATTTAAACCAGCCGATTGGACTCCAATACCTCTCCTATCTTCAGAATATGGTCAAGGGTAATCTGGGGATGTCTGTCCTTTCGCCGGGAACCAGCGTCACCGAAGTGATTGTGCGTTTTCTTCCCTGGACTCTTTTCAGTGTGGGCATGGGGCTGCTGATCAGCTTTGTCATTGGCATCACTCTGGGGGTGATGATGGCCTACCGGCGCGACAGCCTGCTTGATCACGTGCTGACAGTCTTTAGCTCTATTATGAGCTCCGTGCCTGATTTTCTCGTCGGTCTGATGCTGGTGGTCTGGCTGGGTGTACAGTGGAAAGTGCTGCCCATTGCTGCCATGCGCGGAGCGTATTCGTCCGGGATGCAGCCGGGCCTGAACTTCGCCTTCATCCAAGATGCGTTTTTCCACGCGGCCTTGCCCGTAAGCACCTATGTGTTGACCAGTGTAGGCTTTTGGATGTTGAGCATGAAGAGCAACACCATCAGCGCATTGGGCGAGGACTATGTGACAGTTGCCAAGGCCCGAGGGCTGAAAGAATCGCGCATCACTTCGGCCTATGTGGGGCGCAACGCGATGCTGCCCATGTTCACGATTCTGACCATTCGCATCGGCTTTGTAGTGGGTGGTTCGCTGCTGGTGGAGCAGATTTTTGAATATGCGGGCATTGGGCGGATGCTGGGCCAAGCTATCGGCCAGCGGGACTACACGCTCATGCAAGGCATCTTTCTCATCATCACCTTTTCGGTCATTACTGCCAATTTCTTTGCCGACATCCTCTATGGGTGGCTGGATCCACGCATCAAAGTTGGCGCGCAAGAATAGAAGTGACCCGACCCAATCGACGGAAACAGAACTCCGGTATGTGCTTCAAATTTTCCGTATTTATTCATCGCCTGATGCTAGGACAAGTGTGACGTGACAGCACAAAGCGTATCCAACAATCCTCTACGCAGAATCGTCTCTTCGATTGGCACGTCTTTGCGCTTGCTTACCTACAACCGGGTTGGCTTCATTGGTTTCCTGGCCGTGGTTGCCGTCGTCCTCCTCTCCTACGTGGGGCCGGTCTTTATCCCATTGGACACAAAGACGAAAATCGATCTGATCTACCACACGCCATCGATGGAACACATTCTGGGCACAGACCACCAGGGGCGGGATATCTGGTCACAAATTGTCAATGGTGGCAAAGGGGTGATCTACGTAGCCTTTCTGGCTGCCCTGATCTCGACAATTATTGCCGTGACCTTTGGCACGCTCAGTGCTTTTGTGGGTGGCTGGTTGGATAATCTGATCATGTCCCTGACTGATATTATCCTGACGATTCCCCAGTTTCCTCTGCTGGCAGTGCTGGCAGCCTTTGTCTCACTCAACAGCCTTACGTTCTTGGGTGTTTTAATGGGGCTTCTCAATTGGCCCGCGCTCTTGCGGGCCATCCGCTCCCAGGCACTTTCCCTCAAGCAACGGGACTTTATCGAGGCCGCGCGTGCCTTGGACCTGGGCACTTGGCATATTGTTTTTCGGGAGATGGTTCCCAATATGATGCCCTATATCATCGTCAGCTTCACCCTGGGCATGACAAGTGCTGTCTACCAACAGGCGGGGTTGGTCTTCCTGGGGCTGGTTCCAATCTCCGGCGGCAACTGGAGCGTGATGATTCAGTTGGCCTGGGTGCGGGGTGCGATTTTCTCCAAAGATAGCGTCTGGTACATTATGGCTCCCATTTTAGCAATTGCCATCTTCCAGTTGGCGCTGATTACAATGACCCGCTCGTTGGAATTGATTTTCAACCCCCGTTTGCGCAGCAACGAGTGAAATGACAGCGAGGCGTGATGGGGGTATCTTTCCATCTCGTATCCCACGATTTACGTTGAATAGATAAACCAGGAACGACCCCAAATCTACGGACATGCAATGACTGTCAATACCGAAATCAACTGGCAGCACGACACAACGCAAAATGCAGAGATTCCTCTCACCCTGCGCAATGTCTACATCAATTATCATACCCGCAAAGGCAACGTGCAGGCTGTGCGCGGTGTCGATCTCAACCTCTATTCCGGCGAAAGTTTGGCGCTGATTGGGGAAAGCGGTTCTGGCAAGACGACCTTGGGGCTGGGCATTGTGCGGCTGCTGGCGAGTACGGCCAGTGTCGAACCTGGCGAGATAATCTACCGGCGCAATGGTGTCGAAGTAGATGTGCTGGGGCTGAAGAGCGGCCCCCTGCGCGAGTTCCGCTGGCGCGACTGTGCCATGGTCTTCCAATCTGCCCTCAATGCGTTCAATCCGGTACTGCGCATCTGGGATCAGGTGTGGGACACAGCCAAAGCACACAATTGGAATGATCGTAGAGCAGTGCGGGCACGTTTTCTCGACCTGTTGCGCTTTGTCCAATTGGACCCGGATCGGGTCATCGATGCCTATCCCCACGAACTGAGCGGTGGAATGCGTCAGCGTACCCTTTTGGCTAGCGCGCTCCTGCTCGACCCCCAGATTCTGATTTTGGACGAACCCACCACCGCGCTGGACATCCTGACCCAGCGCACAATCATCGATCTGCTGCGCAAATTGAAAGAAGAGCAGCACTTCACCATGATCTTTATCTCTCATGACTTGGCAATAGCTGCCGAACTGGCCGACCGGGTGGCGACCATGTATGCGGGGCAAGTGGTTGAACTCGGCCCGGTTCGCAACATCTTCTATGAACCACGCCACCCGTACACCCTGGGCCTCATCAGGGCCGTACCGACCGTGACCGGCGGCTTCGAGGCGCTCTCATCCATTCCCGGCTCGCCGCCCGATCTGATCAACCTGCCCAGCGGATGCAAGTTTCACGAACGCTGCCCCTATGCCACCGAGCGCTGCGAGAAAGAAGAGCCAGGGCTGATCACCGTGGGCGACCGACACCAGGCTGCCTGCTGGCATACGGATTCTGTGAAAGCAGATATCGCAGCCAATGGGTTACGGCTGAAAAAAGTATCCTGAACTTTCCACCACGAGACGGGCAAACCGCATGGCTCCCATTATCGAACTTCAGAATGTCAGCCGCTTTTTTGGCAAAGGTGACGAACAGGTTACAGCCGTGGATGATATTTCCCTTGCCATCGAGCAGGGCGAAATCGTCTGCTTGGTGGGCGAAAGCGGCTGTGGCAAAAGTACCACCGGGCGCATGGTGGTGGACCTTCTTACGTCATCCACCGGCGAAGTACGCTACTTCGGTCAGGATATTCGCAAAATGAAC
>JAHEML010000453.1 GCA_024643705.1 Caldilineaceae bacterium
GGGAGAGACCCACCGCGGGCAGGGCCGTGGCTACCTCGCCCAGCCAGTAGGGGGGATTCTCTACACCTACCCCTCGCAAAAAGCTATTGATCAACCCAAAGTTGGGCGCGTACATTTGGCGGAACATGAGAAAACTGACCGCCACCGGCAGAATCGTGGGCAGGTAGACCGTCCACCGATAAAAGCCTGATCCCCGCCGAACACGGCTGATGAGAATTGCGGTAAAGAGCGCGATCACCAGGACAGCAGGTACGACGATGAGGGAATACTTGGCCGAAACGACTGCGGCCTCTCGCACTTTGACGCTCTCGAAGAGTTTGACAAAGTTTTCCAATCCATTGAAGGCCCAACGGGTATCGGGGTAAACAAAGCGATAATCGGTAAAGGCCATCAAAATGCCCCGGATGAGGGGCCAGATATTGAAGACAAGATAGAGCAACAGGGCTGGCGCAATGAAAAGATAGCCCAGAAGATCGCTGTGCAGAGGCGACGCCTTCTTCTTATTGCCCGCAGCCCGCTGGGTGGAGGTCTGTGTACTCACAATCAATCACCCCTGTTTCCAAATAGGTACAGAAACGTGAAACGTGAGTTCGTCCCAATAAACTCACGTTTCACGTAGCACAAAATAGAGCCATCACACGGCAGCGCAGGCCGATTGTGCCTACAGCATATCGTCGATTTCGACCTGAATCTCTTCCAAAGCGCTTGCCATAGCATCAGCAGCGGTCAGACCATTCGCCGGGTCCAGTGCCTTTTCCAGCCAGGTCTTCACGATGCCTGTCTCAATGCCCCACGTCAAGTTGGCCTGGAATGGCACAGAATTGCGTACCAATTCGATGCCTTCCAACTGCCAGGCGTGCTTGGGCACATCCTTGATAAATTCGTCGTAGGTGTACTCATAGGCAGGCTTGGCGGCCACATCCGCAATCTGCTTGCCCTGGACTTTGTTCGCTGGGCTGAACCACCAGAGGAAGAAGTCGGTCATGCCCTGGGGATTGTTGGCTTTGTCCAACACCACACAGCCATTCAGCCAGAAAGGCGCGCCGGCCTTGGGTTCGCCTGCCACCCGACGCATATTGATACCTGTGTCTGCCGCACCATCACCAAAGGTCTGTTGGGCCAGGGTTCCGTGAACATCAAAGGAGGACATAATCGCCGTCCCCTTTTGCAGCCACGTGCCAAAACCGGCGTTGACAGCAGGCATCAGCCCGTCGGCGACCATGCCCTGCATCCACTCGATAGAGGCGAGAGAGGCTTCACCAGCCCAGTCGATCAGCCCTTCGTCGGTGTACGGGGTGTCTGTCGCGCCCCAAATCATACCAACCAGGTCGGTCAACGGTGTGTTGGGTCGATCAAAGGCATTGATTTCGGGGTGCTGGGCATGAACCTTTTCCGCAGCTATCCGTACGTCATCCCAGGTCAGCAGGGGGCGATCCACACCAGCTTCGTCCAGGAATTCGTTGTACCAACCAAGCGCCACGCTGCCCACGTTGCCGGGGATAGCATATTGCTTGCCTTCGGCCTTGGTGGATTCCAGCACAGTGGGGATGATGCCAGCGATCACATCCGCCGCACCGGGAATGGTCGAGGCGGCAATATAGTCGTCCAGCGACTGAATCAACCCCTGTTTGACCCAGGTAGCTGTGTCCCAGGGGAGGGCGATGACAGCGTAACCGTCCCAGATCAGGTCACCGGCGGCTTGGGCGGCCTGAACTTTGGTGTTGACAGCGGTGCCAGCGGCAGGCTCATCCAAAATCAGTGTGCGATTGGGGAATTGTTCTGTCCAGCTTGCCAGGGCGGCCTCGCCGGCGTAGGCATTGCGGATGTCGGACCGAATCAGAAAGCTGATTTCTTCGGCTTCGGCAGCAGGCGCAGCCGCGGCTTCTGGGGTTGCTGCGGCAGCCTCGCCACCGCTACTGGCGGCGGGTGCGGCAACGGGTGCGGCAGCAGGCGCGCAAGCGGCCAAAGCAGCAGCCATGGCCGCGCTACCGCCTGCAATCAAAAAGGCACGGCGACTAAGTTTGCGGGTGGATTGGGATTGTTCGTTCACAGATATCTCCTTTAACTGGTAGGGACAATAGGTCGGTAGTGACAACTGGTCGGTACTGGCAAAAACGACGTGAATCAACGCGCGATAATGACGGCACAACACTAGAGTCAATGATTTTGAAAGGTGAGGGGACACGAGGTTTGACACGTGTCAACAAATTGTAGCACATTTCAGCCGGGTGTCAAGCATCAATAAACTCAGATATAACCAAACGGAGAGAAAAAATGGGGATTTCAGGTAGCAATTCCCCCCGAAAATCATCCAGATTCTTGACAACTGTCCATTATCTGCTAACATTCATTTACTCGTGTCACATCACAAGTATCCAGAGAACATCCACTAGAAACGAGTCCTAGGCTTGTGAAACGTCCGACTCAAGCTGATGTTGCAAAATTAGCCGGTGTGTCCAGGGCCACTGTCTCCTATGTGGTCAATCAGACCGCGGGCGTCCCCATTTCCCCCGATACAAGAGCACGGGTACTCAACGCCATCGAGCGGTTGAATTACGCGCCCGATATTCGTGCCCGCTCCTTGCGCACCGGTGGCTCGAACACAGTGGGCCTGCTGATCCCAGACCTGCACAACCCCCACTACTGGAGCATTGTTCAGGGGGTAGAGGATGCCCTGCGCTCCGAGGGCCTCGACTTGCTGCTCACGAGCACTTCTCTTGACCCCAATCGCGAGGAAAAAGCCCTGCAAACCTTGTCTGGGCGACGGGTGGATGCCCTGATCCTGACCCTTTCGTTTCCAGAGCAATCCAAGACCACTCTCACCCAGTTGGCCGCCAACGGCTACCCGGTTGTCACATTGGGCAATTCCGCCTTCAATGTAGACGCGGTGATCGCCACCTATCGCAATGCCACGGCCCAGGTGATGGACCATCTGCTTGGCTTGGGCCATACCCGTATTGGGTTTATTTTTGGCGTGGGCAGCAAGGAGCTGGCAACCAATCGGATGTCCATCTACCAGTCCAGCCTGGCCGCGGCCAATATCCGGGTGGACCCGGAACTGATCGACTACTCCGGCGTCCGCATCGAAGATGGCTACCAGGCAGCACTGCGCTTGCTGAACCGATCACCCCGACCAACTGCGCTGTTGGTCATCAACGATTGGTTGGCAATTGGCGCGCTGCGGGCAGTGGACGAGATAGGGCTGCATGTGCCGGGTGATATTTCCATCGCCAGTTTTGACGACACCGAGATGGCCGCATTTCTGCATCCGCCTCTCACATCCGTACGCTCCAACGGCCACGAAATGGGTCATCAGGCGGCTAGCCTGGCCCTGGAACGCATCCGCCAACCCAACCGCCCCATCCGTCGGGTGCAGATCGAGGCAGACCTGGTGCTGCGCCAATCAACCGGGCCAGCACCAGCAAGCCAGTAGTCGGCCTATTTCGATCCAGCAATTCACTTCAAGCCAGTGTTTAACCCAGTGTTCAACAACGTCGCCGGCATCACCCTGTTTGACCCCGCCCCCAACCGATAGTAGACTTCACCCAATCGTTTGATCATCCAACCATCGACTCCCCGCGAGGCCCCGTGAACTTTTCCGAATTTGCAAACGCCGTCCAATCCAACGTGGCACGAGTCATCATCGGCAAGCAGGATGTGGTGGAAATGCTGCTGGTGGCCCTGCTTTGCGACGGCCATGTGCTGCTGGAAGATGTGCCCGGCATTGGCAAAACAACCCTTGCCAAAGCCCTGGCGCGCAGCATCGACTGCTCCTTCGATCGCATCCAATTTACCCCAGACCTTCTGCCAAGCGACGTGACCGGCATCAGCTTTTACAACCAAAAAAGCCAGGAATTTGAATTTCGGGCGGGCCCAATCTTTGCCCAGGTGGTGCTGGCCGACGAGATTAACCGGGCCACGCCCCGCACCCAGTCCAGCTTGCTGGAGGCCATGCAAGAGCGTCAGACCACGGTCGACCGGGAAACCCACGCCTTGCCCCGCCCCTTTCTGGTCATCGCCACCCAAAACCCCATCGAGTTGGAAGGCACCTTCCCTCTGCCCGAAGCCCAGTTGGACCGCTTTGTGATGCAGCTCAAGCTTGGCTACCCCGACGAGGCGGAGGAGGCAGAGATGCTCCTGCGCTACGAACAGGACGAACCCCTGGCCGAGTTGCAGCCCGTGGCCCATATCAACGATCTTCTCTCCCTGCAAAAAGAAGTGCGTGCCATCCACGTCA
>JAHEML010000454.1 GCA_024643705.1 Caldilineaceae bacterium
GCCGCTGTCATAACCCCCAGGCCAAAGAGCACCCCAGCAGGAATCCAGGCCCAGTTCAGTTTCCCCCTGCCTGTTGGCGCAATGGCGACCAAGGCAAACGTGGCTGCCAACCCCAGGAAGAAAAACCCGCCACTATCCCATCCTGTCACTTCATCCAGCCCGGCCACCGCTGCCAGGGTGAAGAGCACGCCGCCAGGGATGATCGCCCACCAAAATTCCCGGTTCATCAGGTAAACTGTGGCAAAGGCTGCCCCAATGCTGCCCAGAAAGAGCGAGCCACCCAAAGGAAAGCCTGGGATGAACCCATCCACCAAAATAGTGGCCGCAAGGCCCAGCAGCACAAAACCCGGAATCGCCATCCACCAATTCTCTCGTTTTAGCCACAACCCCATCAAAAAGAGAATGCCTGCGCTGCCAAATACGCCACTCCAGAAAAGCGTGGTCATGCTTTCTGGAATCCAATTGAAAAAGGTCAAAAAGCCCAGGTTTTGCAAAAGGAACACAAAGCCCAGCAAAACCAATCCTCCACCCAAAATCAGCCGTCCGTCGTTGCGGTTCATACCAAATTTCTCCTCTCTGTTCGCTCTGTTTTTTCTAGTTTTTCAATTCCACGCCACCAAAGAGAGCAAAACCAGTCACAATGAGATCAACTGGGCTGTCGGGCGTTTCGGGTTTCTGCTTGCGCTTGTCCTCTGTGCCGCCAAAAATACCGATGATGTCTCTCTGCACGTGCCAGCTCTCGGGTACCTTCATGTCGATGCCGCCAAAGAGGGCAAATGCATTGATCACCACAGGTTGGCTGGCGGGGATGCTCTGCCGCAGGTCTACTTCGATGCCGCCAAACACCGCGGTCAATTCGCCCCCCTCAAAATTTTCAGAAACCACTGTATCTTCTGCCCCGCCAAATATGGTGAGAATACCCAGGCTGTCTGGATCATGTCTCCGCCCCGGCAAAGAAGGCAGCTCGATATCGAGCCGTTCGATCAGAATCGAACCACCGATCACAATCAAAATCAGCGGCCAGAGGTCGAAGACCGAATCGATGCCGAAGGCGCCCAACGCCGATAGCTGAAAGAGGAAGCCGCCACCGATCAGAATGAGTGGGCCAGTAAAGAAGCGGAAGTTGTTGGCGTACAGCTGCCAGATTCCCACCACAATAAAGAACGATGGCAACCAGCGCCAGAGTCCGCCGATGTTGATCACATCCAGGTTGTTGAGAAAGAGGAGAAGACCGCCAACCACCAGCGCCCCCCCAATAAAGAGTTGATTCGAGTAGCTTCGCTTTTCCATCCCAGGTTCCTTTCCAAAATTCTATTGTATCTTTGAAGACCTGACGGGTCTCACCCCGTCTGCCTGCATACAGCATACGCCTGCCAAGTCATAAGGTCATGTGCTAATGGTCATGTGCTGGGTCATACACCCAACGAGAATCAGCTCGGCAACAAAAAATCCGCTGGCATCAAAAAGGATGATGCCAGCGGATTTTTTGTGTACGAATGATAATGGGCGAAGAAAATTGCTCTTACATTGCCCGTGGAAAACCCGTGGGTGCAATGATGATCGAATACCACCAGAAAGAGCCATCGGCCCGCTGCGCGACAAAGAGCATGGCCTCACCCAACCCCTCTGGCCCCCACCCGTGGCTCAAGAGAATGTCCACCACCTGCACATCCGACTGGAAAATGTGGAATGGATCCTGGTTGCCCAACAATTCAGACAGGGGCACGTCTGGTTCCAGGAAAGTGATTGGCCCCCCTGTCATGTGCAGGTTGCGCAATTGGCCCACGCCATCGTCGGCGGGCATGGGGGGCAAGCTATTGCCCGGCCAAAAGGCAATGACGAATAGAGAATCGTCCATCAGCCCGCGCATGGCAGAAAAATCGGCCTCGGCCACCGCAGCGCGTAGCTGCTGGGAAAAAGCATCAGCCATGGCAGGGGATGGGGCAGGGTCTGGGGCTGTGTCCGCTGCGACAGGCGGTGGAGTTGCAGGGACTACAACCTCCAAATTAGGCGCAACACAGCCAGCCAGAACAAGAACAAATACCAACAAGAAGGGTATAGCTTTCCGTCGAATAGGCATGGTAACAAAGGCTCGCATGAGAAAAGGATCGGAACGATTTAAGGCACACTTGGCTCGCCGCTGTTGGCGGCCCGACCAATATAGCTGGGTAGAACCGGCAGGTAATTTTCTGGGGGTACCAGTACAAGCGGCTCCGGCGGCGACACCTGTTGCAGCTCTTGTTGAAAGGCAAAGAACGACCAGACAATGCGGCTGATCTCTTTCATGGCTGCGTTGCTCGTTTCCCAGTCCATCCAGCCTTGGCGATAGAGATAGACGCTGAGCACGTACGGCCCCGCCGGCCCCCAAATGAGCGCCAAATCGCTGTGGGCATCGTTGACAAAGCCGTGCTTGTGGACAATCCAAGCGTCGTCGGGCCGGGGTAGCCCCGCCCAGATCAGCTCGGTGAACTCGTCGTGGCTCAGGTAGAAGAGGATTGTATTGCATTCTTCCGGCGTGATCTGGCCGGGGTAGAATTCGAGCAACTTGCCTTCGCCTTGGGTGCAGCGGTAAATGTCGGCCAGCAGGCGGCCCATGTCGGCGGGGGTCGATTGCAGATGGGCGTCTGGCTCGGTGTCCCAATCCGTGCGCTGGTTGGCCGCGGTGGGGATTTGGGCAATGGCGCTCTTGTCGTCGTAACCTGTCTGGATAAAGCTGTTCACATGGCCCAGGCTGCGCATAAATTCCGTTACCCGCCGCCCACCGGCAAAGATGTCGCCCCCACCCACCTGGCGCAATACACCGTTGGCCGCCACATTGTTGCTCTCACCCAGGGCATAATCGATCAACTGGCCGATCTCCCCATCTTCCACACCCTCCATTTGGGCAAAGAGCGCCGTCACAATTGCCACCTTCATGGTAGACATCCCGGAGAAGGCCACGTCCACATCTACGCTGCCTTCTTCGCCGGTTGCCAAATCTTGCACATAAATGGCGGCAAAGCCGGGGAAATCCGAGGTGAATGTGTTAAGGACAGCCGCCAGATCGTCGAGAGTGGGCAAAGACGCTGGGGTCTCGTCCAACACCAGGTGCGCTTCTCTGGCGCCGTCGCTGCCCAGCGCGTCCAGAATAGGGGGGATGCTTTGCTCGATCAACAATGTTTGGCCTGGCGCACCCACGCTCCATTGCCATTCGTCCCGCACGGCGCCCACAAAACCCGTGGAATCAGCCGGCGCGCTACCACCCGTTGCCCAATCCCAGCGGGGTGGCGTGCCGCGGGCGGGCTGGGGCGGGTGATCGTTCTCGGTGGCGGCCTTTTCCAGCCAGGCGGTCAGCTTGGCCGAATCGACCGTGGCATAGACAGGCACATCCCGGCGTTTTTGCTCCAGGCCCAACAGGTTGCGCAGGGCGATATCTACAAAATCCGGCCCGTCCAGATAGCGACTGGCATCGGCGATCATGCGCTCCACATCCACCCGATAGTCCACCTCCTGGGGGCGCAGGATCAGCCGCTTGTCGCCATAAAAGACGGCAATCGGCTCGGTGTTGCGGGTATCCAGGAGCGCGGCGGCCTGGGCTGCGTCTTTCACGCGGCCCATCTCCACACCACCCAAATAGACACCCGGCGGAATCGGCGCGGCAGACGCTTTGTAACGGGTGTAAAGAGGGAAGATGGAGAGGAGAAGTATGAGGGTGAGGACGAACTTTGTGAAACGATTCATTTCGGTGAGGGAGGCGGATCGCAATCGGCGAGAACGATGGTTTCGCTCTCCGCCACTTTCTGTAGTTGTTTGTCGTTGGTGACGAACACCTCGCAGCCAGCTTCAACGATTGCTTCTAATGCGATGACACTCACTGTTGGTCTCCATGATCTTCATCTTTTCCTGCTCTCTTTTCCTGCTCTATAATAGTCCGCCGACCCGCTTTCTCCCACACCTACTCCCACTCAATCGTTGCAGGGGGCTTGCTGGAAATATCATACACCACCCGGTTCACCCCGTCTACCTCGTTGACGATCCGGTTGCTGATCCGGGCCAGCAGATCGTAGGGCAGACGCGCCCAGTCTGCGGTCATAAAGTCATCGGTGGTGACGGCGCGCAGGGCAATTGTGTTGGCATAGGTGCGCCCGTCGCCCATCACGCCCACGCTCTTCACCGGCAGGAGAACGCAGAAAACCTGGCTCGTCTCCCGATAGAAACCCGCACCGCGCAGTTCGCCCAAAAAGATGTG
>JAHEML010000455.1 GCA_024643705.1 Caldilineaceae bacterium
CTGGACATGCTCTTCGAAGAAGGACTAGAGCAGACATTTGCCCGTCACGCGCGGCTGGCAGAGGCCACCCGACGGGCTGTGCGGGCCTGGGGGCTGGAGATTTTCTGCCGCGATCCGGCCCTCTATTCCAACGCGCTCACCGCGGTGATGATGCCCGAAGGCCACGACGCCGACGCGCTGCGGGCCACAATTTTCGAGCGCTTCGACATGTCGCTTGGCACGGGCTTGGGCCAGGCGCGGGGCCAGCTCTTTCGCATCGGCCATTTGGGCGACTTCAACGATCTGATGCTGGCCGGGACTCTCTGCGGGGTTGAAATGGGGCTGGCGCTCTGCCGGGTTCCCCACAAACCGGGGGGCATAACCAGCGCGCTCGAATTTCTCGCCCAGCCATGACTTTGCGACGGGATATATTTTTAACGCCAAGACGCAAAGACGCGGAGAACACCTGCCTCCCTTTTCGTCTTGGCCCCTTTGTGACTCTGCGTTAAAAATGTATCCGCCCTGCAACCAAACTCGCCCCCTGCTATTCCCAACCTCAACTCAGGAATCGAATCCACTTATGGACGACCTTTCAGCCCCTGACCGTGCCGCCTTCCAGACCGCGCTGACAGCAGCTATCCGCGGCGATGTTCGTTTTGACCGCTTCAGCCGGGCCACCCATGCCACCGATGCCAGCGTCTACCAGATTTTCCCCCTGGGTGTCGTCGCGCCCCGCACCACCGGCGACGTGATCGCCGCGGTCAACCTCTGCCGGGAACATGGCGTCTCCATCACCGCACGGGGTGGCGGCACATCCCAGGCCGGGCAAGCCGTCGGCGCGGGCATCTCTCTCGATTTCTCCCGCCACATGAACCGGATTCTCGATCTCGACCTGGCGGCCCGCACGGTCTGGGTCGAGCCGGGCCTGGTGTTGGACGAGCTCAACGACCAGCTTCGTCCCCACGGGTTGCAGCTCCCGCTGGACCTCTCCACCTCCAGTCGCGCCACCATCGGCGGGATGGTTGCCAATAATTCCGCGGGAACCCGCTCGGTGATCTACGGCAAAACCATCGACTATGTGGAAGGCCTGCGGGTTGTCCTCGCCGATGGCACTGTTGCCGAAATGGAAACTCTGCGCCCGACCGAGTGGTCGTTGAAAGCTGCCCAGCCTGGATTGGAAGGTGGGGCTTACCGGGTTGTGCAGCACCTGGCAGCCGAACATCAAGACGAAATCCGCCGCCGCTATCCCCGCATTCAGCGGCGGGTGGGCGGCTACAATCTCGACGAATTCCTGCCCGACAAGAGACCCTTCAATCTGGCCCGCATAATGGTCGGCTCCGAAGGAACCCTGGGCATGAGCGTGGCGGCCAAGCTGCGCCTGGTTCCCCTGGTGAAGCACCGGATTGTCTGCTCTGTTCAGTTCCCCGATCTTCTCGAAGCCATGCGCGCCACACCGGCCATCTTGGAGCATGGCCCGTCGGCTGTGGAACTGGTGGATCGCTTTCTGCTGGATATGACCAAAGGGCGCATTGAATTTGAACCCCTGCGCGACTTTATTGACGGCGACCCCGGCGCGGTGCTGATCGTCGAATTTATGGGCGACGACCCGGACGCTCTGCCAGGCTGTCTGGACGCGATGCAAGCCGATTTGCAGCAACGGGGTCTGGGCAACCATTTCCACCGGGCCATTGCACCCGCGGCCCAGGCCCGCATCTGGCAACTGCGTCAGGCCGCGCTGGGGTTGACCATGTCCGCCACCGGCGACCCCAAAGCCATCTCCTTTGTCGAGGACACTGCTGTGGCCCCGGAGAATCTGCGGGACTACATCGAGAACTTTCAGACAATCCTGGCCCGCCATAACACCCAAGCCGGATTCTACGCCCATGCCTCGGTTGGGCTGCTCCATATCCGGCCTGTGGTCGATATGAAGACGGCCGCGGGCGTCGCCACCTTCGAGGCCATCGCCAACGAAGTGGCTGATCTCGTGTTGGAATATGGGGGCGCGCTTTCCGGCGAGCACGGGGATGGACTGGTGCGCGCGCCTTTTCAGGAGAAAATGTTCGGCCCCACGCTTTACGCCGCATTCTGCCAGGTCAAGGCGGCCTTCGATCCCACCGGGCTGTTCAACCCAGGCAAGATCGTCCACGCGCCTGCACTGACCGCCAATCTGCGTTTTGGGCCAGATTACGAGACGCCGCAGTTGCCCACAGCCTTCGACTTTTCGGATTTTGGGGGCATTCTACGTGCAGCCGAACAATGTAGCGGCGTGGGGGCTTGCCGCAAAACTCTGTCTGGGACAATGTGCCCTTCGTACATGGCAACCCGCAACGAGACGGATTCGACCCGCGGCCGGGCCAATGCCTTGCGGGTTGCCCTTACCCACGGTTTGGGGTCTGGGGGGCTGGCCGACGACGAACTGCGCCCGGTGCTTGATCTCTGCTTGGAGTGTAAAGCCTGCAAACGTGAATGCCCCACTGGGGTAGACATGGCCCGGCTCAAGAGCGAGTTCTTGCACCAGCATCATCAGGTTCATGGCCCCAGCCTGCGCGAGCGGTTGCTCTCCCGGGCAGACTTGATCGGCGCGTGGGGTAGCCGGTTCGCGCCCTTCTCCAACTGGTTGCTGGGCAACAGCTTTACCCGGCAAATTAATGAAAAGCTCTTCGGCCTGGATAGGCGTCGTCCCTTGCCAACCTTTGCGCAGCGTCCCTTCGCTGCCCATTTTCGCCCGTCATCCACCGCCAACACCGGCCCAACCGTCGCCCTTTTTGCAGACACCTTCAACAACTATTACGAACCAGCCCACCTCCATGCCGCGGCCGGATTGTTGGCCGCCGCTGGTGCCCAGGTCATCGTGCCGCCCAAAGTCTGCTGTGGGCGACCGCTGATCTCCAAGGGGTTTCTCGATCAGGCCCAGCGACAGGCAGAGCAGAGTGTCCGTGCCCTGCTGCCCCTGGCCCAGGCGGGCATTCCCATCCTCTTTGTCGAGCCTGGTTGCCACTCGGCGGTGATCGACGATCACCCCCATCTTCTGCGGGGGCAAGCGGCCCAGGATGCTCAAACCGTGGCCGAGGCCAGCCATCTGGTGGACCATTGGCTCTCCCGCCAGAAGATGGATTTTGCCCCTGGCCCGAAACAAATCCTGCTTCACGGCCATTGTCATCAAAAGGCGCTGGTGGGCATGGATGCCACGCTTGCCCTGCTTTCCCGTATCCCCGGCTGCCAGGTGACTCTGCTGGACAGCGGTTGCTGTGGCATGGCTGGTTCGTTTGGCTACGAACAGTACGACGTTTCCCAGGCTGTGGGCGAGCGACGGCTCTTTCCGGCTGTGCGGGAGACAGATGCCGAGACAGTAGTCGTGGCTCCGGGCTACTCCTGCCGCCAACAGATCCATCATTTCACCGGGGTGGCGGCCCATTCGCCGGTGTCGCTTCTGCGTACCCATTTGAGCATGAACACCGACTCGAAAATAGAACGCGAATGACGCGGATCGGGCGGATTTCCGCGAATAAAATCCGCGTAAACCTGCGTTCATCAGCGTCCCATTAGCCTTTATGCTTGACCGGTTTTCGCTTGTTCCCATCGCTCTGCGTGGGAACCGCCTGCGGACGCTCCGCGTCCCCTATTCGTTGTTTGACGAGGATCGGGCGAATGGGGCGGGTTGTCCAACAGGCAGAGGGACTTCGAAGACGTTGAGGGTCATGGATATCAGGGTGTAGTAGCCAAGAAGGATCACCAATTCCACAACCTTGGATTCGCCGAGCAAGGCGACGGTCTCGGCATAGAGTTGGTCGGAGACTCTGCGCTGATCGAGAAGCTCGCGGGCGAAACGGTGGGTGACGGTCAGGTCGGGAGCCACCGAGTTGGGCAGTACGCCAGCCTTGACGCCCGCAATGATATCATCATCCAAGCCTTCCTCTCGTGCGATCTTTTCGTGGGCCCACCATTCATATTGGGCTTGCCAATGGGCGGCCACTGTCAGAATCGCCAACTCGCGCATGTGGGGCGATAGGGTGCTGTCAAAGCGCACTGCCGCGCCCAATTGCTGACAGGGATCGCCCACATTGGGGGCATAGACCAAGGCGTTGAATGGCCCCCGCAACCCTCCATCCGGGTTCAGGAATGTTTCTGCCGAGCTTTTTTGGCCCCGCTTCCCCTGGGTGATGTGTTCGAATAGGGCCTGCTGTGCTGCTGTAAAACGGGCTGGTGCAACCGTGGGCAAGCGACTCATTTCATTCTCTCCTC
>JAHEML010000456.1 GCA_024643705.1 Caldilineaceae bacterium
ATGTGGAGACCCTGGCATCGGTCCCGCAGATTTTGCGCAAAGGAGCGGAATGGTATCGGGGACTAGGCATGGGCGAGCACGCGGGCACAAAGCTCATCAGCCTCTCCGGCGATGTGCAACGGCCCGGCAACTACGAGGTACCTTTTGGCCTGCCCCTGAAAACCTTGCTACACGATTGGGCTGGCGGTCCCCAACCGGGACGCACCATTCAAGCCATCACAATGGCGGGCATCTCCGGTGGCTTTCTGGCGGGGGATGCGCTGGAAAGCCTGACTTTGGACGAAGCCAGTGCCCGCGCGCATGGTTCTATGCTGGGTGCGGCGGGGATGATGGTCTTTGACGACAGCCGGGACATGGTAGAAATTGCCCGCATGGGGATGGAATTTTTTGCCCACGAATCCTGCGGCAAATGTTTCCCCTGTCGCATTGGAACGCAACGGCTGGCCGAACGGTTGGCGGGCACGGCCGGGCCGAACGACATCGACTTGTGGACGGGTGAAGTCACCGAAATCGGCGGGGTGATGAAGGCGATCAGCGCCTGCGGGCTGGGCATGGCCGCACCCCTGCTGACGGAAAGCCTGGTTACCTATTTCCCCGCGCAGGTAGCGCAACACGTAGCAGGTATTTGAATGTCGTCGCCGTAGGGACAGGTCTTAGACCTGTCCCTACGATCTGTCCCTACGACGACGATGCGACAACGCAATCTGATTTACAGGGAATTACCCACATGACAACGAATTCAACAATCACCATCAACGGCCAACCGGTGGCCTTTACCGTGGGCGAAACAATTTTCGAAATCGCAGCGCGGGTGGGGAAGACAATCCCCGCCCTCTGCTACGACCCCCGGCTGGACGCGTTTGGGGGCTGCCGCCTCTGCGTCGTCCGGGTGGAAGGAATGCGTGCGCCGGTGGCATCTTGCACAACGAAAGCCACCGATGGCATGGTGGTTGAGACAGCCACAGCCCAGATCGAATCCCTGCGCAAGACCCTTCTGGAAATGGTGGCGTCGGAGAACCGGCAGATCGATGTGGACCCGCTGCGGGGCTACGCCTCCCAGGAACTCACAACCCTGGTGGATCGCTACGCCGCACGCACGGGTCGCTTTGCCGGTGCGTATTCGGGCCACAGCAAAACCGACGATCCCAACCCCTTCATCCTGCGCGACTACGACCTCTGCATCTCCTGCTACCGCTGCGTGCGTGTCTGCGCCGAGCAGGAGGGCGACTACGCCATCAGCGTGATGAACCGGGGCTTCCACACCCAAATTACGACCGAATTCGACAACCCGCTGAAGGAATCCGCCTGCACCTTCTGCGGCCAGTGCGTGCAGACCTGCCCCACCGGCGCGTTGGGGGACAAGAAGGCGATGCGCTTTGCGAACGAAGAGATTGGAGATTAGGAGAGTGGGAGATTGATGGTGGCAAGCCGACAATCTCCCACTCTCTTTATCTCCAATCTCTTGCTATGAGAATCGAGGTTTCAATGAATCCGAATTTTTCCCATCCTCCCATCACCAAAACCCGCACCATCTGCGGCTACTGCGGCGTGGGCTGTTCCCTGGACCTGCTGGTGCGGGACAATCGCATCATCGGCGTGCAACCGGCGATGGATGGCCCGGCCAACGAGGGCGCGCTCTGCGTGAAGGGCCAGTTCGCCTACGACTACGTCCACCACCCGGAGCGGCTGACCCATCCCCTGGTGCGGGGTGCGGACGGCCAACTGCACCAGGCCACCTGGGACGAAGCGCTGGATCGGGCCGCGGCAGGCTTTACGCAAGTGGCCGCAAAGCACGGACGCCACGCGGTCTATGGCGTCGCCTCTGGCCGCACACCGACCGAAGCCGATTATCTGATGCAGAAGTTCATTCGCGTTGGCTTTGGGAGCCATTACATCGACAACTGTAGCCGTGCCTGACACGCCCCCACCGTCGCCGGTCTGGCGGCAGCAATCGGGCGTGGAGCCATGTCCAACCCCCTTTCCGACATGGAAAAGCCAGATGTCATTTTCTGCATCGGCACCAATATGACCGAAGCCCATCCTGTGGCCGCCACCCGGCTGAAGAAGGCCATCGCACGGGGGGCCAAGCTGATCGTCGCCGACCCCCGGCGCATCCGTCTGGCCGAGATGGCCGACATCTACCTGCCCATTCGCGTCGGCTCGGATGTGGCCCTGCTCCTGGGCATGGCCCACGTCATCGCCCGGGACGGGCTGTACGATCTGGACTTTATGTCCGCGCGCACCGAGGGCTTCGAGGAATTTCTCGATCACGTGGGCCAGTTCACGCCGACATGGGCGGCTGGGATCACCGGCGTGCCTGCCGCGGACATCGAGCGGGCGGCGATCCTCTATGGCTCGGCCAAACCGGGCGCGATCTTCTACACCCTGGGCATCACCGAGCACATCTGCGGCGTGGAAAATGTGCAAAGCCTCTGCAATCTGGCCCTGATGACAGGCAATCTGGGCAAAGTGGGCGGCGGCATTAACCCCATGCGCGGCCAGAACAACATCCAGGGTGCGGGGGATAGCGGCGCGATTCCCAACAATTACGTGGGTTTTCAGCCAGTCACAAACCCGGCAATTCAGGCCAAATTTGAGAAAGCCTACGGGCGGCCCTTGGACGCGGAAAAGGGAATCACCAAAGTCACAGCGCTGGACCGCTGCGGCGAGTCGATTTTTGCCATGCTGATCGACGGCGAAAACACCGTCGTCTCCGACCCGGACCAGCAGCACTGCGTCCACGCGCTGAAGAGCCTGGAGCATCTGGTGGTCATCGACATCTTTCTCACCGAGACGGGTGAACTGGCCGATGTGGTGCTGCCTGCCGCGGCCTGGGCCGAGGTGGACGGCCATTTTACCAATACCGAGCGACGCATCCAGCGGGTGCGCAAAGCCGTGGAGCCACCGGGGGAGGCCCAGCCCGACTGGTGGATCATCAGCGAGATTGCCAAGCGCATGGGGATGAAGGGTTTCGACTACAGCTCCGCTGTGCCCGTCTTCAACGAACTGTGCGAATTGTCGCCCATCTACGCGGGCATCGACTGGGAGCTGGCAGAGAGCGGCCAATACCAGTGGCCCATCCCCTACAAAGGCCATCCGGGCACGCCCCGGCTCCACGAAACCGAGTTCACCAATGGCCGGGGCAAGTTCAGCTTCACCCACTACCGGGACCCAGCCGAAGTGATTGATGACGCCTATCCTGTCTGGTTGACGACCGGTCGGCGGCTGGAAAGTTACCACACCCGCACCCAAACGGGCCGCTCCCAGGGTATCGACTACCTGCTCGCCGAAGAGACGCTGGAAGTCCACCCGGAGGATGTACATGCCTGGGGGCTGGTTGATGGGGGTTGGGCCGAGATGTCCAGCCGCCGGGGGACGGTGAAAATCCGGGTGGAAGCCACCCGCCGTTCACCCCGCGGCACAGTTTTTGCCAGCTTCGCCTTCCCGGAAGTGCCCATCAACCAACTCACCGGCTCCGGCTACGATCCCATCACCGAGACCGCCGAGTTGAAGGTATGCCCGGTGCGGGTGGTGGCAGTATAGAACGCAATATGTGTTGCGTGTTTTGTGTTGAGTAGATTTTTTGAAGGGGAAAGCGCTGTGGATGACTACTACGATTTGGGCACATTTGGCAGAGCCGTGACCACCAATTCGCCGGATGCCCAGCGCTGGTTTGATCGGGGGCTGGTTTGGTGCTACGCCTTCAACCGGGGCGAAGCTGTGCGCTGTTTTCGCGCAGCCCTCGAACATGACGATGGGTGCGCGCTGGCCCACTGGGGTTTGGCCTATGCATCGGCCGCCTACTACAACAGGGTTTGGGCTGATTTCCCCGCAGAAGAACGCGCAAAGGTAGTTGCCATCTGCCGCGAGGAGATCGACGCTGCAATGGTACAGATCGAGACTGCAACAGCCATCGAGCAAGCCCTGATCCGGGCATTGGCAGACGCCTTTGACGCCAACCTACTTGGGGAAGAAGACGATTTTGTCCGGTGGAACGACACCTACGCGGCAGGGATGCGCCAAGTCTACGCTGCCTTTCCCGATGATTTGGATGTATGCTGCCTCTGCGCCGAGGCCCTGGTCAACCGCACACCCTGGCAGTTGTGGAATCTGGCAACCGGGCAACCGGCAGAAGGCGCGGACACCCTGGAGGCCATCGCCCTATTGGAGCGGGCCATGGCTCTGGCAGATGAGCGGGAGATTGCCCACCCTGGTCTGCC
>JAHEML010000457.1 GCA_024643705.1 Caldilineaceae bacterium
GTGCCCTTCTGCGCAGCCTTGTCCAGCACCCGGTTGACCAAGGCGTCACCGGTTTCTTCGTCGATACGGCGAAAAATCTTGCTGGTGATCTCGATGAGGTAGCTGTCCAGCTCGCCCTTGTTCCATTCAGTAAAGACCTCGGCCAGCTCGGCGGCTGTCAGCCCCAGCACCCCGCGCAGGATGTCGTAAGCTTCGGCGATGAGCTGCATGTCGCCATATTCGATGCCGTTGTGGACCATTTTTACATAATGGCCCGCGCCCCCCGGTCCCAGGTATGTCACGCAGGGCTTGCCATCTTCGGGGGCTTTGGCGGCAATCGCATTGAGCAGTGGACCGACCGCATTCCAGCCTTCAATCGGGCCGCCGGGCATAATGCTCGGTCCCCACAGCGCGCCTTCCTCGCCGCCGGAGACGCCCACGCCCATGTAGATGATGCCGGTGTCGGCCATAGCCTTGTTGCGCCGTTCGGTGTCGGCAAAGAGGCTGTTACCTCCGTCCATCAAAATGTCCCCCGGCTCCAGCAGGGGAACCAAATCCTCCATGAGCGCGTCCACCGCCCAACCAGCTTTCACCATCATCATCAGACGGCGGGGACGGGCTAGGCTGTCCACCAGTTCGGGCAATGTCTCGGTGGGAATCAGCTTCTTGCCAGGGTTTTCGGCCACAAATTCGGTCATTTTGGAGGTAGTGCGGTTATAGACCGAGACAGTATAACCGTTGCGCTCCATATTCAAAACCAGGTTCTGGCCCATCACAGCCAGACCGATGAGTCCGATGTCGCCTTTGATTGGGGTGTCGCTCATGTGTTGTATGCTCGCTTTCGTGGGGTGGTTGGTTGGGTCGCTGGTTGAACGGTTGACTGATTGTCGGATCGGGACGGTGCAATTTGACTCAGTATAGCCGAAAATGGATCATTTCGACCAGAAGTGGAGGCCCGATCAACCGGCAAACAAGACAACCAATCAACCAACTGTTGACGTTCCAGCCCACAGCCGCTACAATCCTAGCAGCGAGACGACTGTAAGTTCACCCAGGAGTAGACCGTATGCACATTCTCATCACGGGCGGCGCAGGGTTCATTGGCAGCCATCTGGCCGAAGCCCTGCTGGCCCGGGGCGATTCGGTGTCTGTGCTGGACGATCTGAGCACGGGCAATTTCCAACACATCGCCCACCTGACCAGCAACCCGGCCTTCTCTTTCGCCATCGAATCAGTCCACAACGGGCTGGTGCTGGATCGGTTGGCAAGTCAGGCCAACGCCATTGTCCATTTGGCCGCGGCTGTGGGCGTGCAGCTGGTGGTAGAACGACCTACCGAAACCATCGAGACCAATGTGCTGGGCACAGATGCGATTCTCAAGGCGGCCCGCCGCTACCGCTGCCGCACTCTCATCGCCAGCACCAGCGAGGTCTACGGCAAGAGCGCGGAGATCCCCTTCAACGAGGATGGGGACCTGCTGCTTGGCCCCTCCAGCCGCAGCCGCTGGGGGTATGCGGCCAGCAAACTGGTGGACGAATTTTTGGGCTTGGCCGCGTTTCAGGAATACAATCTCCCTGTGACCATCGCGCGCTTCTTCAACACAGTTGGCCCCCGCCAGACCGGGCGTTATGGGATGGTGGTGCCCCGTTTTGTGCGCCAGGGGCTAACAGGTGCGCCCATCACCGTCTATGGGGATGGGGAGCAGAGCCGCTGCTTTTGTCATGTGGCCGATGTGGTGGAGGCATTGGTGGCCCTGCTGGATCACCCGGAAAGCACCGCAGGCCAAATTTACAACATTGGCAGCAACCGGGAAACAACCATCAACCAACTGGCCCAGCTTGTGATCGATCATACGGATTCCGGTTCCCAGATCGAGTACGTTCCTTACAGCGAAGCCTACGCTCCCGGATTCGAGGATATGCGCCGACGGGTGCCCGACATCCGCAAAATTCACAAAGCCATCGGCTGGACACCCACCCATTCTCTCGAAGAGATACTTGATAGCGTGATTGAGTACGAACGGAAACGAATTCAACAATAAAGCGTACTGCTCAAAAGGAGGACGAAACCAAGATTTTTAACGCGAAGGCGCAAAGATACAAAGACGCAAAGTAGCTCAGATTCACCTCTGCATCCTTGCTCCTCGGGTCGCTGCGTTAAAAACCCCTCCATTCTGGCAACCAATTCTGAACTACAATTACAGAGTAACGATGATGCGATCCCATCGCTCATCCCGTTTCCCTCACTTCTCTCCAAAGGAGACATCAATGCAACGAACATTTCTCAAACTTCTCCAAACTGGCCTGGCCCTGGCAATGATCGCCTCGCTGACCATCACGCCCCTAGCCCAGGCCCAGGACGAAGCGCCACCCCCCGCCGACATCATCAACGACGAAGGTGGCCCTGTCAGCATCACCGGCGAAGTAACCTACACCAACCCCTTCTTCACCCTGGGCGTGGCCGAGCCGTTGGTCATCCTGGAAGATCAGGCTGGTTTTGTGGATCGCAACCAGCATTTTCTCATGCCCCTGGAATCCCAAACCCTGGGCCAGATCACGTCGGACTTTTTCAGCCCACCCTTTTCCTACTCCATCGCCCTGCCCATCGAACCCCAGGGCAGCCTGCGGGACGTAGACCAGGATGCCGAGGAAGAAGCTGGTGTCCAGATTTTCGCCGTGGCCTATTGGACAAACACCTTTGGCGAACCCTTTTTGGAAGAACGTGACCTGTATGGGGGTGGCTGGTCCACAGCCTATGCCTCCACACGGGTGAGCGAGGATGCCGACACCGAACGGGAGATCATCGGCGGCGACTACCTTGTCTACGCGCCGGACGACACCCAGGGCTTCCCCTCTGGTTTTGGCGACGACGGCCTGCTCTTCACCGAAGACGACCCGATTGTCACCCTGCCCCAGGGCTACACCATCGTCAACATGGACACCGACCCCTTCACCTTTGACCGCTCCCAGAACCCGGTCATCGATTTGATCGAGCCGGAAGGGACAGCGTTGGTCGATCTTTCGGACGACAGCTACCCAGACGCTTTTAACAAGTTCGTGGACATTCTCGCCAAAGAGTATGCCTTCACCGAGTATAAGGGCATCGAATGGGAAGCCAAACGCGAAGAATTTCTGCCCCGTTTCCAAGAAGCAGCCGACAATCAGGACTCCCAAGCATACTTAGTTGCCCTGCGCGACTTCGCCTGGTCCATCCCCGACGGCCACGTGAGCGGCCCTTTCCTGACAGACGACTTCAGCCTTGCCACAGCCGGTGGTATTGGCATTGCCATCCGAGAGATGGACGATGGTCGGGTAATCGCAAACTTTGTGCTGGACGGTAGCGCTGGCGCAGACGCGGGAATCGTCCCCGGCACCGAAATTCTGGCCTTCAACGACATCCCCATCAGCGCGGTGATCGACGATGCCGTTGCTTGGTCGGCCCCCTTCAGTACCGAGCATTTCGGGCGGCTGCAAAAATTGCGCTACGCCACCCGTTTTGCCGCAGGTGTCGAGAGTGTTGCCGTTACGTTCCTGGATGAAAACGGCGAAGAGGTGACAACTGATTTGGCAGTCACCGGCGAGCGGGATAGCTTTAACTTCTCCAGCTTCAATGTGGGCCGCACAGGCTTTGAACTGCCTGTGGAGTACAAATTGCTGGAAGAGAGCGGCTACGCCTATGTCAAGATCAACAGCTTTGCCGACAACGACCTGCTCAGCATCCAGATATGGGAGCGGTTGATGCGCACCATGAACGAAAACGGTGTGCAAGGGCTGATCATCGACATGCGCCAGAATTCGGGCGGGTCTGGCTTCCTGGCCGACCAGATGGCCGCCTACTTCTTCGACGAACCCCTTGTCCTGGGCAATACGGGTCGCTATGACAAAAAGCGGGACGAATTCTACTTCGACCCCCGCAGTCAAGACGTCTACTATCTGCCCGCCGAGGAACTGCGCTTTGGCGGCGAAGTGGCTGTGCTGATTGGCCCCAACTGCAACAGCGCCTGCGAATTTTTTACCTACGACATGACCATCGAAAACCGGGCCGCGGTTGTGGGGCAATATCCAACGGCTGGGCTGGGGGGCAGCGTGAAACAGATTCGCCTGCCAGAGAACGAACAGTTCCAATACACTGGTGGCCGGGCTGTGGACGTCAACGGCGAGATTCACATCGAGGGCAAGGGAGTACCGCCCACAGTGGCCGTGCCTGTTAATGAGGAGACTTTGCTGACC
>JAHEML010000458.1 GCA_024643705.1 Caldilineaceae bacterium
GCAGCCCTCCTCGCGCTATCGTTCATCACCAAGACAAGAAAGAAATGAAAACGTAATGCCACGCACGTTGCATATTGTGCATGGCTCTGGTAGCCTTTGCATTCAATCATATCTTCCATCCCAATCCCAAGACATCCCCTCCTGGGAGGCGCACGAATGGAAACGCATACGCTCACAGGCGCAGGATGCTATCTGCCGCAGGTCGATCCCATCGAAATGCACATCCTGGCCGCCAAGTATGGAACACCCGCCCGTCGCCGGGTAGTCGTCGAAACTGATGATTACCTGGCCGCACAACGTTGGCGAGCAACCCCCGACAGGCGTGGTGAGGTCATCTTTGTCATTCGTCAGCCCAATGGCGAAATCCTCCTGCACAGCAAGCACCGCTACGAACAACCCGTTTTCCGCCTACCCACCGGCGGCATCGAACTCAACGAAGCCGTGGAAGACGCGTTGCTACGGGAGGTGAAGGAAGAGACAGGCCAGTCGGTGATTATCCGTCGCTTTCTTGCCATTCTGGATTGCCATTTTCACCGCAACGGTTCCAGCGTCCCCTTCACGAGCTACCTCTTCTACCTGGAAAGCCGCACCTGCCTGATCGAGCCGGACGAATACGACGAACCTTCAGAATTTTGTACCATCCCCGTTCAGCGAATCACCCAAGTGGCCGCGCATTTGCGCGGTCTCAACGGCAGACGCCAGGGCTGGGGATACTGGCGCTCACTCGCCCACGATCTGGTCCACGATCTCATGGGGCAGAATACCCAGTTCAACTAAGAAATCTACAATTCCTCAAACATCTGGTACAATTTGCACCAGATGTTGGGCCGCGCCTGGAATGCGTCAGGCGGTGAAAATAAGAGTGAGACAACATGGAGATTATGACCATCCCCCAGCCTGCCGTGCAATTCGAAGCCCAACCATTGCTCACCTTTCAAGAGTTTATGGAGCAAACGGGTGAAAGAACTCACGCCGAACTAGAAGATGGAAAGATGATTCTCATATCGCCAGCATCACGTAAACATCAGCATTTATTGGGATGGCTTCATAGCATTCTTCGCTATTATGCCCGCCACAATGCAATTGGAGAACTGCTGTCAGCACCTTTCTCCGTTCGTTTACGAGAGATGGGGCAAGTACGAGAGCCAGATATCCTCTTTATCAAGACAGAAATCTTGACGCGGGTTCGAGAGACCCACGTTGACGGCGCGCCCGATCTGATTGTCGAAATCATTTCACCCGAAAGCATCGACCAGGACCGTGGCCGCAAGTTCGTGGAATACGAGGCCGAGGCCACCCCCGAATATTGGCTGATCGATCCGATTCGTAACCAGGCAGAGTTCTACCGGCTGGGCGACGACAAACGCTATCACCAAGCCCTGGCCGATGCAGACGGCATCTTCCACAGCCAAGCCGTCCCTGGTTTCTGGCTGCGGGTGGCGGGCATGTGGAAAGACCCCCTGCCCAATGACTTGAATCTATTGCGGGAGCTTGGTGTATTGTCTTGAACCCCACTCGCGTGAAATAGATCCGTACCCTTTTAATTGACTGAACTTATCGCATTTTCAGGAGTGACCAATGCTTGTCCCCATTTCGTGGCTCAAAGAATATGTAGACATCATCCTCCCCATCGACGCGCTGACCGAGCGCATCACCTTGGCCGGGTTAGAAGTCGCGACGGTTAAGAAAGTGGGCGACTGGTGGGATAGCGACACCCTGGTCGTCGGCCAGGTGATCGCCGTCAAAGATCACCCCGAAGCCGACCGGCTGGTGCTGGTGGATGTGGAACATGGCGAGGCCGAACCCCAGCAGGTGGTGACAGGCGCGCCCAACCTCTTTCAATACAAAGGCCAGAGCGTGGCCGCGGGTACATTACCTGTACTCAAAGTTGCCTTTGCCCGCCAGGGTGCGGTGCTCATGGACGCTTACAGCGACGAGCGCCCTCGCCCTTTCAAAAAGCTCAAACCGGCCAAAATTCGCGGCATCCGCTCGTCCGGAATGGTCTGCTCGGAGCTGGAACTGGGGCTGAGCGAAGAGCACGATGGCATCCTGCTCCTGCCCCTGGGCGCGCCCGTTGGCACGCCCTTGCGCGATTATCTGGGCGACGACGTGGTCGAGATCGAGCTGACCCCGGACATGGCCCGCTGCCTCTCCATGAGCGGTGTCGCGCGGGAAGTCCACGCGCTTACAGGTGGCGCGCTGCACCTGCCCGCGGACGAATGGCAACCCAAGGGCGACGACGGCGCGGCAGAATATGTAGCCGTCGACATTGAAGACCCCGCCCTCTGCAACCGCTACACCGCCACCCTCATCCGGAATGTGACCATCGGCCCGTCGCCCTTGTGGATGCAGGAGCGGCTGCGCAAAGCCGGGATGCGCCCCATCAGCAATATCGTGGACATCACCAACTATGTGATGCTGGAAATGGGCCAGCCCCTCCACGCCTTTGACTACGACCTGCTGGTGGAACGAGCCAAGGCCAGTGGCGCGGCCAAGCCCACAGTGATTGTGCGCAGCGCGCGCCCCGGCGAGAAAATGACAACCCTGGACGGCCAGGCGCGGGAGTTGGACGAATCCATGCTGCTGATCACCGACACCGCCGGGCCGATTGCCATTGCCGGTGTCATGGGTGGAGCCGAGACCGAAGTCCACGACGGAACCCGCAACATCCTTCTGGAATCCGCCACCTTCGAGGGCATTAACAACCGGCGCACCAGCCAAAAGCTCAAATTGCACAGCGAAGCCAGCCATCGTTTCACCCGCAGCGTGCCCGCCATCCTCAACGATCTGGCCGCGCGCCGAGCCGCCGAACTCATGCGCCGTCACGCGGGCGGACGCATCGTTCCCGGCATGGTGGATGCTTACCCCGTGGCCCAGGCCGAGACGACCGTCTACACCAGTGCGGGGGATGTGCGCCGTCTGCTGGGTATGGAATTGACCCGTAGCCAGATTGCCGATGCCCTGGAAAAACTGGACTTCCGAGTGCAGGAACTCCCCGCGCCCCCAGCCGACGCGCCCGCCAACGCGGTCTTGGGCCTCTACCGGGCCGAGGATGAACCGGTGCTGGCTGCCGTCGCGCCCTGGCACAGGCTGGACATTGCCATGCCCGCCGACCTGACGGAAGAGGTGGCGCGCATTGTGGGCTACGATAAAGTGGGTGTCACCCTGCTGGATACCGCCCTGCCCCCCCAACGCCGCAACGAAGTGCTGGAAGCCGAGGAAAAGTTGCGGGACATTCTCATCGCCTGTGGCCTGCAGGACACCATCGGCTATGCCCTGACCACGCCGGAGAATCACAGCAAGCTGCTGGCGACCAACGGCAATAGCCCAACGCCCGCCTTCATCGAGCTGGCAAATCCCCTCTCGGTGGACCGTCGCGTCATGCGCCGGGACATGATGGTGAGCGCGCTGGAAAATCTGGCCTACAACAGCCGCTATACGGATCGCCAGGCCATCTTCGAGATTGGCCGGGTCTATCGCCCGGAGAACGGCGACGGCACACTGCCGGAAGAAGACCGCCGGGTCTGCATTGCGCTGACAGGCGCGCGCCAGCCGGTCAACTACCACAGCAGCGCCAGCGACCGGGAGAGCTTCGACTTCTTCGATCTGAAGGGGATCGTGGAGACGATGGTTGTGCGCATGGGCATCGACAAAAACGCACTCCGTTTCGCGGCCCACCCCGATTCCGCCACCTTTGGCCCCCGCTGCGCGCTGGTGAGCGTGGGCGAGCAGAGCCTGGGCATTCTGGGCGAGTTACACCCCACTGTCCGGGCCGCCTTTGGCCTGGGTGATGAGCGTGTCTGCGTGGCCGAGCTGCACATGGGGCCGCTGGTGCGCCCAAGCTGGCAGTTGTCCAACATGACGCCCATCAGCGTCTACCAGCCGGTGACCGAAGACCTGGCCTTTGCCGTGGACGAGGAAGTGACCGTGCGCCGGGTGCGGGATGCGATTGTGGCCGGCGGCGGCGATCTGCTGGTGGATGTGGAGTTATTCGACATCTACCGGGGCGCACCCTTGCCGGTGGGTCACAAATCCCTGGCCTGGCGGGTGGCCTACCAGAGCGCTGAGCGCAGCCTGGCCGAGAAAGAAGTCAACAGCCTGCGGGCAAAGATTGTGACGGCGGTGGAAGAGGCGACGGGCGGGGTGTTGCGGGGATAGGGTAGCTCTGAAAACGTGAAGCGGGAAACGTGACAAAACTCTCACGTTT
>JAHEML010000459.1 GCA_024643705.1 Caldilineaceae bacterium
CTGGCCCTGCCTATTTCGCCCGGCACGTGGCCCCCTTTTTGGAGAATGGGGCGCGGCTGATCGGCGGCTGCTGTGGTACAACCCCCATGCATATCCGCGAAATGCGCACAGTACTGGACTCGCATCTGAGCCAAAAAGGTGTCGCCGTGGGCACGGTTCAGATCGTCGACTCGGAGCTGCCTGCTATGCACATCGGGCTGGACACCGTACTGGAGACAGTGCTGGACGACGACACCGACGAACCCGGTCAGGGTGCAACCGAACTGCTGCGCAAAATTCGGGCCGGAAAGTTTGTGATCAGCGTGGAGGTAGACCCGCCCAGAGGATTCAACGCCCAGAAACAGATCGAAGGCGCACGCCACGCCAAAGCAGTGGGAGCCGACGCCATCAACGTGGCCGACAGCCCAATGGCTCGTGTGCGCATGGGCGCGCTCTCCCTTTGCGTGCAGATTCAGCAGCAGGTGGGCATCGAGTCGATTGTCCACTTTACCACCCGCGACCGCTCCCTGATGGGCTTGCAGGCCGACCTCATCGGCGCGCAAGCGTTGGGTGTGCGCAATATCCTCGCCCTCACCGGCGACCCCCCCTCCCTGGGCGACAGCCAGAACAGCACCCCGGTCTATGATGTGGACTCCATCGGGCTGGTGCGCATCATCAACCGCATGAACGAAGGCTACGACCAGGGCGACAACAAGATGGGCCAGCCGGGCAACTTTACGATTGCCGTGGCCTGCGACCCCACCAGGGATGATCTGGCCGAGGAAGCAGACCGGTTTCATCAGAAAGTGAGCGGCGGCGCACACTTCACCATGACCCAACCCATCTTCGATCCAGAGGTCTGGCTGCGCTTTCTGCGGGTCTACGAAGAGCGCCACGGCGACTTTCCTGTGCCGGTACTCATCGGCATTTTGCCGTTGCAAAGCCATCGCCACGCCAGCTTTTTGCACAACGAAGTGCCGGGCATCAGCCTGACCGACAGCGCCCTGGAGCGGATGCGCAAAGCTGGTGCGGCTGGCCGCCAGGAAGGGGTCGCTATGGCCCAGGAACTTCTGCTCCAGCTTGTCGACGCGCCCCACGTGCAGGGCGTCTACCTGATGCCCAGCTTTGGCCGCTACGAAGTGGCCTGCCAGGTGCTCGAAGCGCTCACCCCGGCCCAGCGGGGGATCAGGTAAATCCCCACAGGGGCAGAATCATCTATCACACAATATCCAGCGAAACAGACCAAACGCTTTATGCCAATCCTCACTGCTCTATCGAACCAATTTCTTTCGCTCTTTCGTTCACCAAGCAATGGGGAGAGCACCAAATTTGGCACATTCAACGGCGTCTTTTTGCCCACATTGCTGACAATTCTGGGCGCGGTGATGTATCTGCGCACGGGTTGGGTGGTGGGCAACGCAGGTCTGTGGGGTGGTTTGCTGATCATCACCCTTGCCAACACGATCACACTCTGCACCGGTCTCTCGATCTCGTCGGTGGCGACAAACATTCGGGTGCGGGCTGGGGGTGCGTTCTCGATCATATCCCAATCTTTGGGGCTGGAAGTAGGCGGCAGCGTGACAGTGCCTTTCTATCTGGCCCAGGCCATCTCTGTCGCCTTCTACATTTTTGCCTTTAGCGAGGGCTGGCAGCGCATCTTTCCCAGCCACCCCACTTGGTTGATCGTCTTCGTGGCTTTTGGCCTCTGCTTTGCTGTGGCCTATTTCAGCATCAACCTGGCGGCCAGGGTGCGCTTCCCGATCCTTTTCCTCGTCACGTTTTCGCTCATTTCTGTCTTTTTGGGTAGCTTTCAACGCTTTGGGCCTGGCTTCATCGTCACCCCCCTGGCGTGGGGCCGTTTCCCCAGCACGGATTTTTGGGGGGTCTTTGCCGTCTTTTTCCCGGCTGTCACCGGCGTTTTGGCCGGGGTGAACATGTCGGGAACCTTGCGGGATCCCCGCAAGAGCATTCCCTTGGGGACAATGACCGCGATTGTCCTCTCCTTTGTCATCTATTTAAGCCTGGCCTACTGGGTCTCGCGGGTGGCAACACCGGAAGAACTGGTGACAACCTTGACGGTGATGGTGGACAAATCGGCTTGGGGGCCTGCTGTGTTGGCGGGTATTCTGGCTGCCACCTTTTCCGCGGCGCTCAACTCATTGGTGGGTGCGCCTCGTGTGCTACAAGCCATCGCCGAGCATGGTATTCTGCCCGGGGGCGAGTTGCTGGCCCAGGAAACACCCACCGGCGAACCCCGTCCAGCCATGATCGCCACAGGCATTGTCGGGCTGGCGACAATCTTTTTTGGCTTGAGCGGTGGTGGCCTCAACGCCATTGCGCCCCTCATGACCATGTTCTTTCTGATCACCTATGCGGTTCTCAACGGTGTTGTGCTGATCGAGCAGTCCATGGGGTTGGTGAGCTTCCGCCCCGCCTTCAAAATCCCCCGCATTGTGCCGCTGATTGGGCTGGTGGGTTCCCTCTATGTCATGTTCCTGATCAATGCTATTTTCAGCCTCGTTGCGCTGATTGTCACGATTCTGCTCTACACTGGCTTGACTCACCGTCACCTGAGCGCCCCGTGGAGCGATGTGCGTAGCGGTATTTTTGTTTCGCTGGCCGAGTGGGCAGCCAAGCAGGTGTCCAAGATGTCCGAGACCCAGGAACGGGCCTGGAAGCCCAGCCTGCTTGTGCCTGTACAGGCCAGAGGCGAGCTGCTGGGGAGCTATCGTTTCATTAAGGACCTGACATACCCCAAAGGCTCTGTGCATGTGTTGGGGATGTATTCGGATGATACCCAGAGCCGGATCGATGGGCTGGAAGAGTTGGCAGATGGCTTTACCCGGGATGGCATTTTTGCCCGGCTATCGCTGCTGAAGGTAGACAGCTTTACCCAGGGAATGCGCACGGGGCTGGAGCTTTTGCACAGTGTTTTCTTCCGTCCCAATGCGCTTTTCATGTACTTGCGGCCCAATACCGACGCAGACACCCTGCACTTTGTGCTGGAACACGCCCAGCGCAATGAGATCGGCGCGATTCTCTACGCCAAACATCCCCAAACCAGTCTGGGCAGAGAGCAGTCGGTCAATGTGTGGATCCGGGATCAAAGCCCGGATTGGGAAGTGGGGATGCGTCTGACAAACCTTGACCTGTCGCTGCTGTTGGCCTATCAGCTTGTGCAGAACTGGCACGGGCAGATGAATCTGATTACGATTGTGGCGAACGAAGCTGACCGGTTCCACGGGGAGATGTTTCTGGAGACGCTTGTGCGCCTAGGTCGAATGCCCCGCAACACCCAGACGATTGTAGAGGTGGGTTCGCTGGCCGACTATTTGCCCCATGCGCCCCAGGCCGACCTGAACATTTTTGGCTTGCAGACACCTGTCGATCTCCAATTCATGCACCGAATGGTTCAGGAGACCGATGCCTCGTGCATTTTCGTGCGAGATTCGGGCCACGAGAGCGCGCTGGCGTAAAGATGACAACACCACTTTTTGGGGGGAAACTTCGATGAACAGTGCCGACGACTCCACTCTCGCCGCCCTGCTGGAAAAATTCGCCGCCGCCGACTGCTGCTGGTTCGCCAGCACCCGCCCAAATGGGCGCGCCCACCTGGCCCCCATTTGGCATGTCTGGCACGCGGGCGCGGCATACGTGGTTACAAAAGAGGGTGCAGTACGCACCGAAAATATCCGCCACAACCCGGCTGTCAGCCTCTCGTTGCCCGACCCGCTGAACGTGTTGGTGATCGAAGGAGTGGCCCGCTTTGCGCCGGAGATGGAAGAGTCGCTGGGCCCGCTCTTTCAAGCCAAATACGACTGGAACATCCGCACGGACGTTGGTTACAACACGATCATTGCAATTGATCCAGTGAAAGCTCTGGCCTGGGGCAACCACGGCGAAGGGCGCTGGCAATTCCCAACTGAAAGGCAGAAATAATGGCAGAGACTGAACTTATGCATACCATAGTTGCAACCAACGGTGTCAACCTCCACGTGGTCCAGTCCGGCCCGGCAGATGGCCCGTTGGTAATTCTGCTCCATGGCTTCCCAGAATATTGGGCCGGGTGGCGGCAGCAAATCCCCGCATTGGCAGCGGCAGGCTACCGTGTGTGGGTTCCCGATCAACGGGGATACAACCTGAGCGACAAGCCAAAGGGCATCGCCGCCTATAACTTGGATCAACTCGCCCTGGACATTGTGGGATTG
>JAHEML010000460.1 GCA_024643705.1 Caldilineaceae bacterium
GCAGGTATAGTCACGGAAAAGAGATATACTCGAACAGGTGGACAGTAGTGGACTGTATATGTCTCCATGATCAGAGTATCTGTTCATTATAAACGCCATCAAGAGGCAAATCAAACCAAAGCGGCTTTGTGGCACATCCGGGCCTGATGCACTGAAGTTAGCCGGGCCTGGACGAAGTTGCATTTGCTGAAACTTTCCGATTTTGGCTGCGTATTGCACAATAAGAGAAGTTGCAATTAACGAGGCACTCCCGATGAACGAACAGGAACAACGCTGGTTGGAACTGGCCCGCAAGGGCGACCAGCAAGCTTTTTGTAGTCTTGTCAATGCCTATCAACGGCCTGTTATGAGTTTGACCTACCGAATGCTGAGCGATGTGGAGGAAGCAGAAGACGCCGCGCAGGAGACATTTTTGCGCGCCTGGTCTCGGCTGCATCAATACAATCCAGAGCACAAATTCAGCACTTGGGTCTTTTCGATTGCCAACCACCACTGTATCGATCGGTTGCGCAAACGGCGGGTAACCGTTGTCCCACTGGATGATTCACCCGTGGTCTTTTCGTTGCAGGGCAGCGAAGATAGACCCGAAGAGAGCCTGCTGGATAGGGAGAGCGCCCAGGAGATGCAAGCCTTGGTCGAACTGCTGCCACCAGAGTATCGAATGCCGTTGATTTTGCGTTATTGGCAGGATTGCAGCTACCAGGAGATCGCCGATGTGATGGAGTTGAGCCTGCCTGCTGTGAAGAGTCGGCTCTTTCGTGCCCGCCAAAAGCTGGCCGAAGAGTACGAGCGCTCGCAAGCAGCCATTCGGGGCAAGATGCAGCCGACAACAACCCCACACCCAAAGGATTCCACCACACCGATTCCATCGCTGGGGCAGAGAGTGGGTTCGCTTCAGGCCGTGTTGGTTGGATAAAAGCAGGAACCGACGGATTTTCTTACAAGGTGAAGCCAATGACAGCATTACAACAGCCGCCCGTTCCAATCGATAACAGTTCAATGGATGATGTAGAAATGAACAACCACGATGACTATGGACTCTTGATGTCGATGGCCTTGGACAGCCTGCTGGACAGGGCAGAGCAGGAGCAATTGAACGCCCATCTGGTCGGCTGTGCCCGTTGCCGCAATCAATGGCGCTTGTGGCAATCCCTTGATGTTGAATTGCGGGCTGCGCCGTTGACAGCACCGTCTGCCGCCTTTGTGCAGAATTTTGGTCAGCGTTTGGCGGCCCAGGATCGACGGCGTCAGATGCGGCTGGGTGTTCTGCTCGGCATAATGACCGTTGTCATGTGGTTGATTGGCGTGGCCGGTGTGGTCTTCGTGATCGGCGCACTCGTCTACAATCAGGTGGGCTGGTTCACCGAAACAGTTCACTGGCTGGTCTATGCATGGACGGCGCTATCGGTGGTTGGGCGATCCCTGCTCTCGTTGGCCGGCGGCCTCACCCAAGACCCATCCGCCATCGGGTTGCTGGCCGGCTATATTGTGCTGGCCGGTGGCGTAATGGTTACCTGGTTACGCTATCTGCGCCGATCATTGCAGCCTGTAGAGCTTATGTAGAGGCTGTATAGTCAATCAAAAGCCAATCAAAAAGCCAATCAAGATGTCACGCAAAACGAGTGTTGACCCTATGAATCATATTAAACACAATGCCCCCTGGCTCCTGGCAGCCGTTGCCATCACAATCGTCACGCTGGGTGTTCTGTTTACCCCGGCCGCGCAGGCATCCGAGGCCACCGTGCCCAGCAAATGGGGCTTTTCACAGGCCACCTTCACCCCGGATCAACGGGTATTCAACGAAGACCTCCTCGTAGCCGACGGCCAGGTGATCAACGATAATGTGGCGGTGCTCAACGGGAGTGTCACCGTCAACGCTGGCGGGGTGATCAACGGCGATCTCTCCGTGGTGCGGGGCAAAGTCGAGGTGGCGGGCCAAATTCGGGGCGATCTGGCCGTGGTACAGGGGGATGCAGTTCTCCAATCCAGCGCACGCATCGAAGGCAATGTGAGCATTGTCGGCGGGGATGTGCAGCGCGCCCAGGGAGCCTATGTGGGCGGCAATTTTGTGAGGGGATCCAACCAGGATTGGCGTGGCTTGATCGAGGAAAACAATGGGGCCGATGCCACAGGCGCACCCCAGTTTCGCGATCGCCAGAACCAGGGGTCCTGGTTGGCTCTCTTTTTCTGGAGGCTGGTGCAGGCAATACTGTGGACACTCCTCATCACCGGGCTGGTTGTTCTGATTGCATGGTTGGCCCCCACCCAGGTCAGGCGCATTGCCCGGACAGCCGAGGCAGAACCGGCCCTCTCTTTCGCGGTCGGTATCGTCGTCTCCCTGGTCATCATTTTTCTTTCCGTGGGCCTGTTTGCCACCATCTGCCTTGCACCTGCGGGCTTTTTGCTCAGCGGTCTGCTGGCAATCGCCGGGCTGGTGGGCTGGGCGGCCGCAGCTTCGTGGATCGGGGAAAAGCTGGCCGCATTAGGCACCGACGGTGCAGCAGCACAGATTCCCAGTTTGGTCTATGTGGCACTGGCAACCCTGGTACTCACCGGATTGGCACTATTTTCCTGGGCGATTTTGGCCTGCTTGGGCTTCGCTGTGGGCCTGCTCCTTGTTTCGCCAGGTGTGGGTGGTGTGCTCGTCACTCTCGCTCGACGCACAGGACGGTTTGGGTCTCCGCCACCGGCCCCGACTGCTGACGAGTCAATGGCCTCGGTGGCTTCGCCGATGGAAAGTGATGATACCGACGTTAAAGATAGCAATGTTGAAGACGAAGAACCGACCGGCCCCATCCACACAGGCGACGAACTGGGGCTGACAGCAGCGGAACGCACGGCCCTGCAAACCGGCGCGGGCATCGCCCCATCCGAAGCACAAGGACCAATCGCCGCAGACGAATTGCCCAAACAAACCAAACCAAACAAACCAACCGAACCCGCCGACTTCACCGTGCTCAAGGGCATTGGCCCCACCTTCAACAGACGACTGCACGAGGCTGGTATCGTCACCTACGCTGGTCTGGCCGCGCTGACAGCCGAAGAAGTTTCTGCCATCATTGGCTGGCCCCCCGAACGCGTGGTACAAGACGAATTGCGGGAACAAGCCGCTGCCCTGGCTGCCAGGGAATGAACGCAACGATCTTAATCGTGGGTCAATCTTAATCGTGGGTCAATCTTAATCGTGACTCAATAATGATGAAACGTGAAACGTGAGAACGATTGGTTCTCACGTTTCACGTTTCATCATTCACGTTTCTTAGCCCTAAACCACGCTCCAAGGAACCTGCCATGTCTTCACTCCAAACCCCTTTCCTGCACCACACCCTGCCATCGCCACTGATTCTTGCCAGTGGAATCTGGGGTACAACCGTCAGCCTGCTGGTGCGAGCTGCCGTGGGCGGCTGTGGCGCGGTGACAGCCAAGAGCTGTGGCCCAATCCCCCGGGCGGGCCATGTGAACCCATCCTGTGTTGCATGGGAACATGGGCTGATCAACGCCATTGGGCTGGCGAATCCGGGGGCAGTGGAGGAGGTGGGTCTGCTGCGTCAGGCCAAAGCCGAGTTGGCTCCCTTGGGCGTGCCGCTCATTGCCAGCATTTTTGCGGGTACTGCCGCCGAGTTTGGCGAGGTTGCCCACATTGTGGCCCAGGCCCAGCCCGATTTCATCGAGGTTAACATTTCGTGTCCCAATGTGAGCAGCGAATTTGGCGAGCCTTTTGCAGCCAATCCCCAGAGCGCGGCCGAGGTGACACGTTTTGTCGTCGAGGCTGTTGCCCCGGTTGCCATTCCGGTGATCGTCAAGTTGGCCCCCAACGTGCCCAGCATTGGGCGCATTGCTCAGGCAGTCGTCAACGCCGGGGCCGACGCGCTCTGTGCCGTCAATACCATGCCGGGGCTGGTCATCGACCCGGAGAGCGGGCAAAGTATCCTAGCCAACCGCAGCGGCGGATTGAGCGGCCCTGCCCTGAAGCCGATTGCGCTCAAAGCTGTCTACGACGCCCGGCGCGCCTGCCCGGACATACCGATCATCGGCACGGGGGGGGTCTCGACAGGCCAGGATGCGATTGAAATGTTGATGGCAGGGGCGACGGCTGTGGGTGTGGGCAGCGCTATCTACTACCGGGGCGGCGACACGTTGACTTTGATCAGGGATGAAATGGCCGAATGGATGGAGGCGC
>JAHEML010000461.1 GCA_024643705.1 Caldilineaceae bacterium
AATACTTGGATGCTCACTAAGTTTACTGCGTATTGGGACCGTTCAACACCGGCAAGAGAATGTGAGATGGGTGTTGAGAATCATGATAGATTTGGTTGCTGGCTGGCTGGCCGCTCTCTTCCTGGCCGATAGGACCGCCCGTATTCAGGTTGCGGTCGATTGCTGGGAAGTCGCTGCTCGTGACTGTCAAGCGCAGACGGTGTCCGACCGGAACGACGATGGAGAGAGGCATCATTTGGATGTTGAATTGTTCCGGTCGGCCCGGTTCGAGCAATTCTTCTTGGTCTCGACCGTGGCGATAACGTGCGCGCAGAGCACCGGCAGAAAGAATAATCGAAGCCCCGTCTGGGCGTACCATGGTTAGGCGAACCACCCAATCCGTATCTTTGGCGCTGGATGCAGCATGTAGCGTCGTGGAAAGTGGCCCCAGGAGTGTGAGAGGCTGCTCCAATGGCGGGGAGGTGTAGGCGAGAACTCGATCCTCTAATGGGCGATTGTCCATGCCCATTCCCATAAATCCACCCCCGGCCAGGCTCAGAATCGGATCATCCGGCTCGTAGGTATACGCATCCGGGTTTTGCGCGCTTTGGGGTGGGGTTTCGGACAACTGATCCGTGTGAAGATACCAGGGGATCGCCTTGGTTTGGGGTGGCGGCCAAGTGTCGAAGCCAAGCCAAGCGTCTGCCCCCATCAGATAAAGCCAGACGATTGGGTCCTGGGTCAGATCACCCTTGCCCTGCAGGTGGGCATCATACCAGCGCTGGCGGAATGCAAAGAAATCGAGCTTGGCATTCGGACCGAATTCGAGCAGACCGACCGGTTCGTCATGGGTGTACATGGGGCCGTGGACCCAGGGGCCGATGATCAGCCGTTGTGCCTGGCGGGCTTCCGGTGTGGCAGCGCGCTGCTGCATGGACGTAAAGGCTGCCAATGTGTCCCTGACAATGCCATCAAACCAGCCACCCAGATGGCAGATTGGTATCTGGACTTGGCCTACTTTGCCCTCCGATCCGACACTCTGTTGACCTTCGGCAGTCTGAGGTGGAACCAACCAATCGTTGTAATAGTCGGCCACGCCTTGAAACAACGGATGTGGATAAAGGGGAAGGCGCTTGGTCATCTCTGGGATCGGGGCAAAGGGACTCCCCGGCTCAGCGCTCTCTGCTGCGGCTTGCCAATCTTGCTGCCAACTCTGCACTAAACGGTGGGCTTGATCACTCAAATCCGATGGACAGTACTCCAACTGATTTTCTGTCCAAGAGGAGGCGACAGCTTGCAGCATCAGCAGCGGAATCGTGCCACCCATACCCAAACTGCCAGAAAATGGCCCTTCGCGCACAAGCAAGGAGACAAGATGGGGCGGTGCTTCGACCGCGGTCTGGTACTGGGTGAAACCACTGATCGAGCCACAGATCATGCCTACTTGCCCATTGCACCAGGGCTGAATGGCTGTCCACTCGATGGTGTCATAGCCATCTCCTGTCGGCGTACCAGGTATATTCCCTGTGAAGGTACCACCTGAGCCTGAACAACCGCGTAGACCCACGCCGAGTACAGCATATCCGCGTGCAGCGTAATAGGCCCCCGCTGGACCTGTCCGCTCTTCCAGGCGATGGGGTGCTCGTTCCACCAGAGCAGGATAACGGCCCACCTGTTTTGGTCGCCATAGAGTCGCGGCAAGTTCTGTGCCATCGTACATGGGGATGCGCAAACCGGTTTCTACCACAACTTCATAGGTGGCCGGCTTGCTCTCTACGCGCTGTTGAGGTGGGTCTACAACGTATGCTTCCCAAGGTGTATCTATACTGCTGTCATTTTTTTGCATATTCAGGTCGCTCCTCCACTGAGCTGCTCTGTTTTTCAGCAACTAAAATTTGGTTCTCTCGGCGTTCGTTGAAAGTCGAGAGAACCAAACTGAAAGCTATTTACGACGACGGCGGACGGTAGCCCGCGCCCCCGGCCATCTTCATCGCCTCCACGGCTTCGGCGGAGGTGAGAATGGCAACACTCTTGACGGAAGTCACTGCCCCACCCGCCATCACCGCGATTGTCAGTGCTTCGACGCTTACTTCACTGGGATATTCGGAAATGAGATACACCTTATGGGAGCCGATGCCAAAGTAGTACTCAATCAGCATCCCGCCGACCGACTCAACGACGGCCCGATTGGCCTGGCCCCGGTCTCCGGGATTGGCAACGAAAGCGGCAAAGGCTGAGGGCGTCAGTTCGAGTTCTTGCAGATAGCGAGTCATGACGGGGCTCCTTGTGAATGAGTTGTGCTGATAGAAAAAACGATGTGTCAGTCTGTTGTGCTTGTACCCCTACTGCCCCGGCGCGCGGTAGGCGGCGGCGATCCGTCTGCCCTGTTCCGCGGCTTGGTCCACTTCCTCCGGGGTGATAAGAACTGTGTAGGACGCTTTGACCGTCCCTGTGGCGTTGGCCATCAGCGAAGCCGCCACCGCGGCCACATTGTCCGGTAGGTCAACGACGACGAACGCGTCGGTATCGCCGAAAGCGTAGTACATCGATTCCAGATGTCCACCCAGAGCTTCCGCTGCCTTCTCTACTGCCTTGCGTCGGGAAGTGCCGCCCTCTTTTAGCAGCCCCACCACGCCTTCGCCCACATACGATGCATGAATCAGAAATTTAGCCATTTGTTTCCCCCTTGTGTTTGTTGACTCCAATCGAATCGAACCTCTCATCAACAGCCAGTGTTCAGTCGGTCATAGGCATCACATCCTTTCATCTGGAGTTACCCCGTTTTCCCTTTCGGGATGCGAACAGTGCATCATTCCTCCCCAAAAAAACGCCTGCGGGTCCTCTCGTTTACTGATTTATCCGGACCACAAAGTATGTGGTCCAATTGGCGCGTACTGTCCGAGGCCATCAATGGCAAGGCTCTTGCGCGTATAGCATCTGCCTCTGGCCCAATTTCAAGAAATAGCTGTCCAGACCACTGCGTGACGGCATGAAGAGTGCCATAATATTGCTTGTGTTCTTCACAATATGACCGAACGGCTACCTCCCAATCATCCTGTTGCATAAGATGATCGCGCAGTACTCGAACGTCTCGCAATGTCAATGATAACCCGCATCCAAATGATGGATCATTGGCTGCGGCAGCATCTCCAATTAAAACAATTCCGTCCTTATATGGATACTCAACCCAGCTATCTGCTCCATTGAATGTTGCCAATGGTCCATCGGCATGTGCGCCGTTGAAGTATTCGGCTGGTACCCCTTCGTTCACTAAACCATCAATCAGAACTGAGATGTCATCCGTTCCCTGTAACCTACGGGATGATGCTTGCGGATGAACAAGATAAACACGCACTCGGCCCCTACCGAGAGGGAAGAGTAGACATGAACGGCCGGTGCCTGCACACGAAAAAAGACTGCTGGTTGAGTCGTCAGGTATTGACATATCTTTGAAGAGAAAACCTGTAATGAATCTCTTGGGCTGATCGTGCTTGACTTGAAAACCTGCCGACTGGCGCACCGTCGAGTTTCGCCCATCAGCACCGATGACGAGTCGGGCAGTGTATTCCTGCAATTGACTGCCATGCATGGCAACCACATTTGGTGTTTGCCCTTGGTTTACTTCTCGGACGACTGCTCCCCTTACAACATCAGCACCGGCATCGATTGCAGACTGCAGTAATACTTCCTGCATTTCCGGGTGATATAGCGCCAATATCGGTGCCTTGTGAGGGGTAGTGGTGAGTAAATCTCGATGTCTGACCTTGACTCCACCAGAATAGTTATCAAACCAAGGCAAGTTGTGACCGCAAGAATTTGCGAGAAGCTCATAGATACCGAGTGCTTTAGCTTCGGCAACACCCCAAGGAGATATCTGGTCACCCCTTACACGATCTAGAAATTTCGATGTCCGTTCCAGCAGCAATACGCTCGCGCCATGTTCGGCCATTGCCTTAGCTATGACAGAACCACCAATACCGCCGCCTACCACAATGAGATCGTAACTGGTCTGCATTCAGAATAGTCCTTTCGATCTGTAATACTGCAAAGTTGTGAAGCCGTCTTCTCTACTATCTCGACATCTCTACAATCGTTGTTATCAGCCTCGACACGGATACCGGCGCGACTGCCAAAAGCGGCTGTCTGTCACCAAATTTCGTGCTATGGCAATCCTTGTCTGCAGCAGCTTCTCCC
>JAHEML010000462.1 GCA_024643705.1 Caldilineaceae bacterium
TCCTTCAGCCAACATCCCAACAGAACTCAACCCACTCAACAGTCTTTAACCCAGGGCACAATCACTTACTCTATCACACCTCTCCTTACCCAGCAAATCAGAAATGCGCTAAGAATTCCACGGTTCTGTATTGCTCTATCAAAATGGCGGTCTTTTTCAAACACAGAGAGGCCAAGAAATGAGAACGCAGGGAATGGGCTGCGTTCTCATTTCTTGGCCTCTTCGTCTAACCCCTTACCTCGTCCTTATCTTGATCGGTCAAAAATCATACCATTTGAGCAGAAGGTATATCCGCTGGTCGAATACTTATGGCTGCGCCGTCACCAAATCGCTCACAAGTACAGCCACACTTGCTTGATTATCACCCTCATCGCCTTCAGCAATCCTGTTCTCCGGGTCTACCACCACCTGAAACGACAATTCGCCGTTCCCTGTGGCCGTTTTGTACAGCACCTGCACCGGCGCGCTTTCCCCAGCGGTCAGGCGGGCCAGAGTTATCGGCTCACCCACAGCCACCGGAGTATCGCTGCTCACATCCATCACATGCACACTAATACCTTGAGCTGGCGATTGGCCCCGATTCTGCACTGTTGCGGTTACCCGCACCAACTGGTCCGATGCAGATGAGGCCAAAACCACAGCTACATCTTCCGCCACCAGGTTTGGCTGAACAGCCAACCCCGGCCCGCCGTCACTACTGGCGGACGAGCCGGAGCCGATGGTCAGGGTTTTGCTGGCCTGGTTGTCATCCTCGTCAGATTCCTCGATGGCCCCTTCGGGATCGGCAGTCACTTGAATCTTAATCCCACCATCTTTGTCCGTTGTGTCATAGAAGATCACAGCGTCCCCGCTGCTCCCACCCTTCAGCGTACCCGTGATGACCACATCTCCAATCAACACCGGCTCGTCGCCAGAGGCGTCCTCAAAACGCACCAGAGGATCAGTCACATCTGCCGTGCCATCGTTGCGCAGGCTCAGGGTGATCGTCACCATGTCCCCCGCAGTGGGGCTGGCCGGGTCGAAGTCGATATTGCTGGCTGTGACTACCAGATTGGGCAGGGCTGGTGGTTTCTCGTCCGGAGTGCGTACCTTCAGCACTTTCACCGCCCGATTATTCTCCTCGTTGCTCTCTGCAATCGTGTTGTTCGGATCGACTGTAGCCTGAATACGCTGATCTCCCGCCTTATCCGTGGTGTCGTAGGTAAACCCAGCAGTGGCACTATCGCCCACAGGAATGCTGACAATCGTCACCGGCTGACCGATGGGCGCAGAACCGTTGCCCATTTCGGTCAACTGTACCACCACATCCGTGGCATCGGCTGTGCCATTGTTGGCTACGGTCACGGTCACCGCCACCCTGTCGCCCACGACGGGATTGTTGGGGTCGAAGGCGATATCGCTCTCGGTAATCACAAGATCGGCCAGGGCTGGTGGTTTGATCGCAAGACTCTTGGTGATTCGATTATCCTGCTCGTTGCTTTCGCTGATGGCATCGGTGGGATCGGCAATCACCCGAATGACCCGGGTCCCCGCTACTTCCGTATCGTCAAAGACCACCCGCACAGTCCCGCTTTCCCCGGCCCGGATCAGGTCGATGATCTGCTCTGTGCCGATGGGTTGAGGCTTGCTGCTGTCTGTCACATCCTGCACCAGCACCAGCACATCGTTGGCGTCGGCATTGCCCGTGTTCAGAATCGTGGCATAGACGGCCACCTTGCCGCCGATCTCCGCCGCCTCCGGGTCGAACTTCACATTGCCCGCCAGAACCGATAAATTGGGCGCTTCGGGCGCAGCCACTACCAGATTGACAATGGCTTTGTTGTCTTGCTTGTCACTCTCTGGCACAAAATTATTGGGGTCTGCCGTCACTTGCAGCCGACGCGTACCCGCCTTGCCCAGGGTGGCATAACTCACCTGCACCTCGGCGCTTGACCCAGCCGGGATGACGCCGATAACCTGGGGTTGGCCGATGGGCAACGTATCGGCGGTGGTGATGTCGAGGAACTGGACAGCCACATCCCGGGCTTCTTCGCCTCCATCGTTCAACACAACAGCGCTGATCGTCACACGGTCGCCATCTTGAGGAGCGGCTGGGTTGAAACCCACGTTCCGCTGCTGCACAACCAGATTAGCCGCGCCGCCAGCGCCCAGGGTCAGGCTCTTTGTAGCTTTGTTGTCGCTCTCGCTGCGCTCTTGAATAAAATTATTCGGGTCGGCAATAACTTGAATCGAACGCTTGTCCGGGCCACCCGCTGTTTCGTACACCATCTGCACACCCGCGCTGCCACCGGCAGGAATACGATCAATCGTCACCGGCTGGCCAATAGGCAGGGGTGAGGATGACGAAGTGGCGTCGATAAACTGAACTATCACATCCCGGGCTGTTGCCGTGCCATCGTTGATAATCAGCGCATGGATTGTAACTCCATCACCCAACTGCGGGTTGGCCGGAACTACTGTGACGTTGGACGAACTGACGTTCAAATTCGGAATCGGCTCCACCTGCATCTTCAACGTTTTGGACGTGCTATTGTCGGTCTCTTTCGTCTCAGCCACAAAGTTGTTGGGATCAACCACAACCGTCACCCGCTGGTCACCCGTGCGCCCACTGGTGTCGAAAGTCACCTGGGCGCTGGCGCTGCTGCCTGCAGGGATGCTGTCGATAACCTGGGGCTGGCCGATGGGCTTGCCCCCTGTGCTGCCCTCGACAAACTGGACAATCACCGCACCCGCGTCCGCGCCGCCATCGTTGAGGATTGTGGCGACGATGGTCACTTGGTCCCCGCTGGCCGGTGTATCCGGGTTGAAGCCGATATTGTCCGATTTGATCGAGAGATTGGGCAGAACCGCGTCGCCAACGGTAACTTTGGCCTGGGCACTGTTGTCCTGTTCGTTGCTCTCGGCGATCAAATTGTTGCGGTCGGCCACAACCTCGATCTTGCGCTCACCCGTCTTGCCCGCGGTTTCGTAGACCACCTGTGCCGTGCCGCTACCACCTGCCGGAATCGTCTCGATCGTCTGGCTCGTCCCAATCGGTTGGGCGTCCTTCTCCGTCACGTCCAGGAACTGAACCACCACCCCGCTGGCTGGGGCCGTGCCGTCGTTGCGCACAGTCACCCGAATCGTCACGCTGCCGCCGTCCATAACCACGGCAGGGGCAAATCCGATATTCTCGGTGGGGATTGTCAGATTGGGTGCAGCCGTAGCTGTCACCATAAGGGCACGGGTGGCGGTGTTGTCGGTTTCGTCGCTCTCCGACACCACCGCATAGGGATCGACCGCCACTTTGATTTTGCGTTCCCCGTCTCGGTCCACGGTTTCATACGTCACCTGCGCCGTGCCGCTACCCCCGGCAGGGATGCGTGCAATCGTCTGCATTGCGCCAATGGGTTGCTGGCCGCCGTCGGTTGTGTCGCTGAACTGGACGAGCACATTCTCCGCATCCCCATCGCCCGTGTTGAGAACCGTGGCGATCAGGGTCACTGGCGTACCTTCCACCGCTGACGATGGGTCGAAGCCGATGTTGTCGATGGCAATTGCCAAATTCGGCGTGGGCGCGGGGGCAACGGTCAGGCTGCGATTGCCTTTGTTGTCGATCTCGTTGCTCTCTTCGATGAAATTGCCCGGATCAGCCACCACCCGAATTTTCACCTCGCCAGCAGGGCCCGTGGGAATAAATTCAGCCTGCACAGTGGCGCTGCCACCCGCTGGGATACTCGTCAACGTTTGTGGCGGGCCGATGGGGACAGGCCTCCCAGCCGTCACATCTTCGAACTGGACGACCACATCGGATGCGCCTGCATCGCCGCTGTTGAGAATCACCGCACTCAGGCCGACAGGCTGATCCACATGGGGGGCAGAAGGATTGAAGCCGATGGCTCCGTCCAACACTACCAGGTTTGGCATCACGCCAGCGTTGACTTCGATCAGCTTGGTAGCTGTGTTGTCGTTCTCGTTGATCTCCTCAATTTGGTTACTCGCATCCACCATCACCTGAATTTTGCGGTTGCGTGCGCTGTCGGGGAGATTGTACTGAACTTGGACCTGGGCGCTGCCCCCCACCGGAATCAGGGCGATGCTCTGCTCTGTGCCGATGGGTGTGGCCTCGCCGCCGGTGACATCCATAAAGATCACCTGCACGCTGCGGGCCGCGGCGGTGCCATTATT
>JAHEML010000463.1 GCA_024643705.1 Caldilineaceae bacterium
ACGAGCAGTGTAGCAATGCTCTGGGCCAACAGCGCGCCACTGGTCAGATTCGGCGTGCCTGGGGTGGATTCTAGCAATTGGCTGCCGATGTGACGCAGATGCCAGGTAGGCGAGAGAAAGTTGAGCGTCTGTGACACTGCGGTCTCCTGGGGAATCTGGTTGGCGACGCCGGTTACGCTGTTCAGGATTGTGCTGTTAACCATTTGGGTATCGGCCATTTGGGGCAATACAAAACTGACCACCACCCAAAGCACCAATGAGACGAGAAAAACCTGGGGCGCGCTGCGCATCTTCACACTGAGCATCAGCGACACCGTCAGAAAAATGAGCATATAGGCGAAGCTAACCAGAATAAATGCAGCGAGCCTTCCTACTTCGCCCGCGGTGGGCCAGATGCCACCAACCAGCACCAGCAGCGACAGATTAAAAACAAAGACCAGTGCAAGGAGCAGCCCAATCACCGCCCCACCGCCCAATAATTTGCCCGTGAGCAGTCGATCCCGAAAGATGGGGCGGGAGAGCAACAATTTCAGCCCACCCGATTCCTTCTCTTCGATCAGGCTGTTGTAACCCAGAATGACAGCCAGAATCGCCCCAATAATCCCCACATATTCGCTCAGATTGGCGAGGATTGTGAGCGTGTGAATCTGGGGTGGCGCGGGCAAGGCCGTGGTGCCGCTTGCTTTCAGCGTTTGAATCAATCCCTGGTAGAGACGCATCTCTGCGTGTTTGGTTGTGCTACCAATCCAGACCGATAGGATCGACATCCCCAAAAAAAGCAGTGTAATGGTCAGGAAAAGCCGGTTGCGAAAGACACTCTGAAACTCTTTGCGTGCGATAATGAGAACAGTGTTCATTGTGGCTCCTCCTTATGCCATCACTGGTGATGGTGACTGCTGGTTGGACTTTAGGTAGACCTCTTCCAGCGAGGCTGCATCGGGGAAACGGGCCATCACGGTAGACAGGCTGCCCGCTATCACCAGATGGCCGTGGCTCATAATGCCGATGCTCGTACAGATTTTGGTTACTTCGGCCAATTCGTGGGTGTTCATAAAAATGGTGATGCCATACTCCCGGTTAAGCTGGCCAATGAGATTGCGGATTTCTCGCTTGCCCTCTGGGTCCAGGCCAGAAGCCGGTTCGTCCAAAAAAAGGATGCTGGGTCGGTGCAGCAACGCCTGGGCAATGCCGATACGCTGGCGCATCCCTTTGGATAGCCCACCTACTTTGCGCCCTTGCCACTCCGGGCGGCCCAGAAGGTTGAGCACCTCGTGTATCCGTTGCGGGATGTTTGTGACGCCGGAGAGGGCAGCGAAGTAGTGTAAATTCTCGGAGACGGTGAGGTCGTTGTAAAGACGCACCTGTTCTGGCACGTAGCCAATATGTTGGCGCACGGCCAGATTCTTCTTTACTGCATCCAGCCCTAACACAGTGGCCTTGCCTGCTGTGGGCAGGATCAGAGTCGTCAATACGCTGATGGTTGTCGTCTTGCCCGCGCCATTGTGCCCCAAAAATCCGAAGATTTCGCCTTCGCCAACGGTCAGGTTCAATTTGTCAACGGCTACAAAATCGTCGTACTTGCGCGAGAGCGCTTCTGTTTCAATGGCGTATGTTGTCATTTGCCGTGCTCCTTCCGGTATGATAAGCACAAAGTGAATGGCCAATGGGTGCTTTTGTCTGTGCTAAAAAGTATCTTCTCAATATTTGGGGTAATAGACCTGTCAGGTGCGTCAATAGAGTTGATTTGGCTGACAATACCTCTCACGTGGCGCACCTGACAGGTATGGGCTGGCCCCAATTTGTTGAGAAGATACGCTGAAAATCAGTAAACATCTGTTCGATTAAACTGAGTTTAAATCCGATGTGTGATTGTTTTGTCAAGCGGATTATTCACAGGGCACTGGACGGAGTACTGGACGAGGCATTTTGGGCCAAGCGTTGTAGAATAATCTCTCCGGTATTGACTCGAACGCGCCTTTCCATCCTGTAGAGGAGAATCCGTATGAATATCTGGCAGTCGATTGTGATGGGAATCGTTCAGGGGTTGACCGAGTTCCTGCCCATTTCCAGCTCCGGCCATCTGGTCATTGTCCCCCATCTGCTAGGCTGGCGCTTTGGCGAACAGGAGACCTTTATCTTCGATGTGCTGGTGCAGTGGGGTACGCTGCTGGCGGTCATCGTCTACTTCTGGGGTGATCTGCTGGGGATTGTGACGGGGTTTGTCCGGGCGCTGCTGGCTGGAAAACCCTTTGCCAATGCAGACGCCCGAACGGGCTGGTATCTGATTCTGGCGACCATCCCCGCGGTGGTGCTGGGGCTGCTCTTCAAAGATCAGGTGTCGGCTCTCTTTACCAGCGTGCGCGCCACGGGCGGCTTTCTGTTGCTGACAGCGCTGATTCTGGTCTTCGCCGAGTTGGTGGGCAAATGTCGGCGCTCCTTCGGCGATATCGGCTGGCTGGATGCCCTGTGGATCGGCCTGGCCCAGGTGGTCTCTCTGCTGCCCGGCGTCTCCCGTTCTGGTTCCACCATTGCCGGGGCCATGGCCCGCAATCTGGATCGCCCGGCCGCGGCCCGCTTCTCCTTTTTGATGTCGGTGCCGGTGATGCTGGGCGCGGGTGTGCTGGCCCTGAAAGACCTGGCCGATATGGCCGATGTGGCCGCGCTGATTCCTCCCTTGCTGGTGGGTTTTGTCACCGCGTTTGTCTTTGGATACATTGCCATCCGCTGGCTGATCGCTTATTTGACCCGCCATTCCCTATACGTTTTTGCTGGGTATTGCGCGGTTGTCGGCCTGCTGATTCTTGTGTTGGGCTAGGCGGAGAGGTCGAGGCGATGTCGATTTCCAAGACGTTTTCTGTAGATGTACGGCGATCCTTACCAGCCTTGCGCGTCTGGCTGCCCTCTCTGCTGCTGCTCACGGTTGCCGCAATTGTCTTTATCGATCTGGCGGGGGATGTCTGGTTGAATGATGGGTTTGCCTGGGATGCGCCCCTGATGCTGGCTGTACATCGGTTCGGCTCACCGGGGCTGGATGGTACGATGATCGCCATCACCCAGTTGGGAACCTATGGGGCTGTGCTGGTCGCTGTCTCTGTTTCGGCTTGGCTGTGGCGCACGAAAGACCGGTTGCATGTGTGGACCCTGGTGTTCAGTTTTGTTGGGGCAGTGGTAATCAATCTAGCCTTGAAGGCGCTCTTCGCCAGACCGCGCCCCACGGTCTTTCCTCCGTTGATGGTGGAACATAGCTACAGTTTCCCCAGTGGACACACCATTGGCGCGGTGGGTCTGTATGGATTTCTGGCGTTGCTTCTTTGGCACAACCGCTACTGGCTGCGCGGGATTCTGGTTGGGTTGGTGATCCCTCTGGTTGCGCTGAGCCGTGTCTATTTGGGTGTCCACTATCCCAGCGACGTGCTGGGCGCTCTGGCTGTGGGTACTCTCTGGCTGGCAGTCGTCTGGCTGGTCCATCTGCGCTTTCATCGCCGAGCCGATGCGGCTGGTGTGTCTAGTTGCTTGCGCAGCCCAATCGTATGAGCGCCCATTTTATTGTGGTTGCGGGGAACATGGGTGTGGGCAAAACCACCCTCACCCGGCTGCTGAGCGAGGAGCTGGGCTGGACGCCCTTCTTTGAACCAGCCGACGACAATCCGTATTTGTCCGACTTTTATGGGGATATGCACCGCTGGAGCTTTCACTTGCAGATGTATTTTCTGGGACGACGGCTGGCCCATCACCGCCAGTTGACCGATCGCCCTGGTCCGGCCATCCAGGATCGCAGCATCTACGAAGGTGCCGAGATATTCGCCCGCAATCACTTTGAGATGGGCCGGTTGGATGAACGGGACTACGCCACCTATCGCCAGCTATACACCGCGCTCATCGATTTGCTTCCCCCGCCGGATTCTATTATCTATCTGCAAGCCTCTGTCGAGACCCTCACCCGCCGTATTCGGCAGCGTGGGCGAGACTACGAGAAAGCAGTGTCCGTCGATTATCTTGCCAGGCTCAACTTCCTGTACGACGAGTGGGCGCGGGACTTCCGCCTCTGCCCTGTTTTGACGGTGGCTACCGATGACCTGGATATTGTGGGCAATCCAGCCGATTTAGCCCAGGTGATCGAACTGGTGCAGTCGCAAATGGTCG
>JAHEML010000464.1:0-2990 GCA_024643705.1 Caldilineaceae bacterium
TTTGTTTCCACGCATCCACTGGGTGCCCAGCTTCTATCGTAGGGGCGCCTAACGGGGCTCGAACCCGTAACCTCCTGATCCACAATCAGGCGCTCTGCCATTGAGCTATAGGCGCCATACATTCTCTACGAAACACGACAACAGTTTGGCAAATAACCAGCCGGGGAGGGTGAATCCTCCCCGGCTATTGGCTGGGGGACAGGGACTCGAACCCCGATTCACGGCTCCAAAGGCCGGTGTCCTGCCATTAGACGATCCCCCACCAATTTGGGGATGTGTGGTGCCGAGGCCCAGACTTGAACTGGGGACACACGGATTTTCAGTCCGATGCTCTACCGACTGAGCTACCTCGGCATACAAGAGCCGACCACGTGGGTCGGCTCCGAGAGCGGGCGAAGAGATTCGAACTCTCGACCTTCTCCTTGGCAAGGAGACGTTCTACCACTGAACTACGCCCGCAAAGCTCTCAAAAACTACACAAGAAAGTTTACCACCGACTACCACAGATTGCAAATCAAAACCATTTCAAACCACAACACGTTTTCTACTCTGTGGCATTCATACACTTTCGTTTAGTGGACCCGGTCGGATTCGAACCGACGGTCTCCTCCTTGCAAAGGAGGCGCCTTCCCACTCGGCTACGGGCCCGGATTAAGAATGGTTGGCAAATTCTTTATGCCATGTTCCCATTCCAACTTACGCATTCAAGAGTGCCGACGAGAGGACTCGAACCTCCACACCCTGTCGGGCAATAGATCCTAAGTCTATCGCGTCTGCCAATTCCGCCACGTCGGCTCTTTGGGTGACATCTTTCGGTGACATCTTTCAGTGGCAATTTATGGCGGGCCTGGATGCTCAGACGCACCCTCGCACGACAAATCCTCACAACCAATCTTCACAACAAACTTTCACAACTCACGTACCAGTGTAGAGGTTGCTGTACCCCCGATTCTGTCGGCTAGGCTAGAGAACGCCTATCCGGCCATCATCTGTCTCAACCATCTGCCCAAAGGCCGGTGATTGGCGGTTTGTGGTTTGCCGGGCATTATCCGGCTTCACCCGCACCGCTGCGACGAGATTCTGCCGCAGCAGAACCCTCTCGCCTTGCTCCCAGTCGCACGCTCGCCTGGCCGGTTCCGTTGCCGAAGACCGCCGGTAGGCTCTTACCCTACCCTTTCACCCCTTACCTCTCGGCTCTGGCAATCTCTTGCCAAAACAGAGCGGCGGGACTGCTCTCTGTTGCGGTTGTAGTCAGACGCCCGTTGCCAGGCGCCCGCCCCCACTTGCTGTTTCATGGGGCGACCTTCCATCTTTATCAGATGGGCGGGAGTCGGGAAGTTCCTCTACCGGCTCAAGACCGGCAGCGATGGCTGCTTCTTCCTCCACACTGAACTGCTTCCTACATTTTCTGTACCACTTGTTAATCTGCTCCGAACGCAGAGAATCGTACCATGCTGGCTGTGGGCTGTCAAATTTTGGCGCTTTATCGGCGAGACTAAGAGCAGGCCGGCTGGGGCGCCTTGTCCTGGCACCCACGGCCAAAATGCGACGCCGTCGCACCATCAGCGATTATTGCTCATCGCCGACCACCAACTCTGGCTGGCGCGGCCCTTCGACCCATACTTCACCGTCGGCCCAATTTTCCTTTTTCCAGATCGGCACAACCGCCTTGAGACGTTCGATTGCGTAGCGACAGGCTTCGAAACAGCCATCCCCGCGGTGGGGTGTAGCAACCGCGATCAGAACCGTCGGTTCTTCGATCTCGCAGCGGCCAATCCGGTGCAGGATGCTGACGGCCTTCACCTGGGGCCAACGCTCCATCACTTCATCGCCGATCCGGGCCATCATCTTTTCGGCCATGGGGATGTAGGCTTCGTAGTCGAGAAAATCTGTGCCACGCTCCCCGTCGTCGGTGGCGGTGGTTCCGCGCACGGTCCCGGCAAAGGTGACAACCCCGCCGCAATCCGCCCGGCTCACCCGGCGCAGAATGTCGTCTTGGGAGAGAGGGTTTTCGGTGATTTCAAAGAGTTTTGTGGGTGACATGGCAGGAAGAATGGTGAATGGTGAATGGTGAATTGGAAATGACACTCACCCACCGGAGACCGGCGGGAGCAGGGCCACCAGATCACCGTCTTTCAGGGCGGTGTCCCGGCGGGCATATTCTTCGTTGATGGCAATGTAGAAAGTGCGCCCAACAATCGACGAAGGCAACTGGCCCAGCAGATCGGAAACCACAGCGCCTTCGGGCAGGGTGACAACTTTTTCCTTGAAGCCGGCCACCTGACGCAAACCGGCAAAGAGACGCAGACGGACGTTCATTCCTGATCCTCCCTTGACCAATCCCCCGACTTGCCGCCCCGCTTTTCCAGCAGACGGATGTCACCAATCGTCATGCTCTTTTCCAGCGCCTTCGCCATATCATAGATTGTGAGCGCAGCCACACTGACAGCGGTCAACGCCTCCATCTCAACGCCCGTTTTGCCGCTACAGCGCACAGTCGCAGTGATAACAACCCGGCTGGCGGCTTCGTCGATGGCGAAATCCACCGCCACCTTGGTCAGCAGCAGAGTGTGGCAGAGGGGAATCAGATCGGGCGTGCGCTTGGCCGCCATAATCCCCGCGACGCGGGCCGCGGCCAGCACGTCTCCCTTGGGCACATTGCCGTCGCGGATGGCAGCCAGGGTGGCGGGCAGCATGTGTACCTCGCCCTGGGCCACTGCTTCGCGGCTGGTAATCTGTTTGTCGCCCACATCCACCATGGCAGCATGACCCTGGGCGTCAAGATGAGTTAGCTTCATAACCACTCAACCAATCAACTAATCAACCGGTGAACTAATCAAACAATGAACCAATCAACAAGGCATTCACCAAAGAACCAGCGGCCAGTTCCCCGGCCCGCTCGGGTAGTTCCAGCAGTGCATTAGCCGTGCGCATACTCAACAGGCGGCTGCTGGATTGACTGCCTGTGCTCTCGGCCACAAAGCCAGCCG
>JAHEML010000464.1:3000-4132 GCA_024643705.1 Caldilineaceae bacterium
CCGTCGCCGTATCCCAACGCAGGGAGGCCCGATGATATTCCGGGCGAGCTGGGTCGAGAGGCAGGGGGCTGGAAAGGCGGGCCTGCACCCGGCGCAGGTTGGGGTCGGCGTGGCCCGCCAGTTTGCGAATAGCTGGGACCGCAAACAGATAAAATGTGACCAGGCTGCTCACCGGGTTGCCGGGCAGACCAAAGACCAGACAGCCATGCCCCTGACTGGCCGCGCTGGCAAAGGTGATGGGTTTGCCGGGCTTCATGCGTACCCGGCCAAAATGTACCTGGCCTGCATGTTCGAGCAATGGCTTGATCAGGTCCAGATCGCCCATCGAGACGCCGCCGGAGGTGAGCAAAATGTCGGCGCTTGCCAAACCTCGCTGCACGGATGCTTCCAGGCTGGCCTGACTGTCGCCGGAAATGCCCAGATCCACCGCTTCGCCGCCTACGGCTTGAATGGCCGCCCGCAGCATGGCCCGGTTGCTGTCCCGAATTTGGCCTGGCCCCAGGGGCGTGCCTGGCTCTACCAGTTCGTCGCCGGTGGAGAGAATAGCCACCCTGGGTCGGGGATAGACCGATACATCTGTCATGCCCACTGTTGCCAGCAGACCAACTTCGGCAGGGCCGAGCAGGGTTCCGGCGGCCAACACCACTTCGCCTGGGGCCACGTCTACACCCACCGGGCGCACATCGTCCCCGGACTTCACGGTTGCCCGAATCTTGATCTGCGCCGGGCCGGTACGTGCCCAGTACTTTTCTGTCTCTTCTACCATCACCACTGCGTCGGCACCCAGCGGCATGGCCGCGCCCGTGGTCACATAGGCCACTGTGCCGGAGACCACGGTGAAATCTGCCACACGCCCTGCGGTCACTTCACCCACTAGTGGATAGGTGCCAGGTCCGTCCGCGGCGATCACGGCGTAGCCATCCTTCACCGAAGCGGGAAAGGGGGGCAACGGCTCGACAGCCCGGATTTCATCGGCCAAAATATGACCCAATGACTGACCGGCAGGAACAATCACGGGCTGCAAAGGCGCGGCCTGGGCCAGCACCACAGCCAGGGCATCTTCAACCGAAAGCATCCGATAGGGCGACTCGGCCACCGTTCCTACTCCTTACAAATGAATTCGATCTCGTTG
>JAHEML010000465.1 GCA_024643705.1 Caldilineaceae bacterium
GGCCGCGCCCAAGCTGAGCTTCGACACCGACGCCGAGGCCATCCGCGACCGTATCGCGGGCACGACTGCCGCGCTTTTGGGGCTGGTGGGCGTCAACGCCGATCCGATTCTCAGCCGGGAGGCGATTCTGCTTTCCAACATTTTTGAACATTTCTGGCGCAAGGGTGAAAACCTGGACCTGGCAAAGCTGATTCTCGCTATCCAGACGCCCCCGGTGCGCCAACTGGGTGTCTTTGATGTGGACACATTCTTCCCCCAAAAGGATCGCTTTGGGCTGGCTATGGCTTTTAACAATCTCATGGCCGCGCCCACTTTTCAGTCCTGGCTGGAGGGTGATCCTCTGGATATCGATCGCCTCTTTTTTACCGCCGAAGGCAAGCCCCGCCACAGCATCTTTTACATTGCCCATCTCAGCGACAGCGAGCGGATGTTTTTTGTTACCCTGCTCCTGGAAGCGTTGGTCACCTGGATGCGTGGGCAGACGGGCACAACCAGTCTGCGTGCCCTGCTTTATTTCGACGAAATTTTCGGCTTCTTCCCACCTGTGCAAGAGCCACCCTCCAAAAAACCCCTGCTCACCCTGCTCAAACAGGCCCGCGCCTTTGGGCTGGGGTCGGTGCTGGTAACCCAGAATCCGGTGGATATTGACTACAAAGGCTTGACCAACGCTGGCACATGGTTTATCGGCAAGCTCCAGGCCGAGCGGGACAAAGACCGGGTGTTGCAGGGGTTAAAGGGTGCGATTGCCGAGGCGGGCCGTTCCAGCGACGCGGTGGACTACGACGCGCTGATTACAGCGCTGAGCAGCCGCATCTTTCTGATGAACAACGTGCACGAAGATGGGCCGGTACTCTTTAACACCCGCTGGGTGATGAGCTATCTGCGCGGGCCGCTTACCCGTCCCCAGGTGCGGGAGCTGATGGCTCCCAAAAAGGCGCTACTAGCCGCCCAGGCCGCCAGCCACATCGAAGCTGCACCCGCGCCCCAGGTGCGCCAATCGCCCCAGGAAGCAGCTCCAGCTGCGCTATCGTCCCCTGCTGCCTCTACCTCCCCTACCATTTCTGGGGTTGCAGGCACACTCGCACCCACACCCATTCCCAGCGAACCCGACGCGCCCAAAGGTTTCTCGGCAGTGCAGGCCGCCCTGGATCCGTCGGTTGCCCAGGCCTATTTGCCTGTGGAGATGAGCCGGGCACGCGCTGTGAAAGTGGTGGCCGACGACGCCGGGCGGTCAATTGATGTGAAGACAGTCCAGATGATCTACGAGCCGGCTGTGCTGGGCGCGGCAACAGTGCGCTTTGTGGACACGAAACGGCGCATCGACGAGAAGAATGATCTGGTGCTGCTGGCCCAGGTATCCAGCGGTACGTGGGTGAACATAGATTGGGCCAAAGCCGAAAATCTGCCCCTCACTCTCTCGGCGCTGGAACGCAACCCCGCCAGTGCCGTGGCAACAGAAGGCCCCTTCTTTGCCCCCGTGCCCGAAGAGATCAACACCGAGCGGGAGTTGCGCTCACTTGCCAACGACCTCTCCGATTGGCTCTACACCAATAAGCGGCTGACCATCACCACCCATGCTTCGCTGGACATTCACCAGGAGCCAGGCGAGAGCGACCGCTCTTTCAAAATTCGCCTGCAAGATGCGGCTCGGGAGCAGCGGGATGCCGAAGTGGATAAGGTGCGGAGCAAATATCGCACCCAGTTGGATCGGTTGGGGGATCGGCTGGACCGCTTTGAAAAAGATTTGGCCGCAGACGAAGCAGCGTATAGCTCGCGCAAACAGCAGGACTGGGTCAGCCTGGGCGAATCGGCACTCAACTTCTTCTTGGGGCGACGCAGCAGCCGTGTGATCAGCCAGGCCATGAGCAAACGAGGTATAACTTCCAAGGCCAAAGAAGAGATTGAACGTACAAAAGAAGAGATTGCGGATTTGCAAAAAGAGATTGCCAGTTTGGAAGCCGAGTTGACGAGCGCTGCCGACGAGATCACACGCAAATGGGCCGAGCTATTGGATGATCTGACCACGGACGAAGTCAAGCCGCGCCGGGCGGACGTGGATGTGGAGTTTGTGGCCGTGGGGTGGATGCCCTCGTGGCTGGTCACCTATCACGATGGGATTGCCAACCGTCGCGCGGCCGTGCCTGCTTATGCTCTCCCTGTTTAGGCAGGTCGGCTGCCGGGGGGCGATTGGTCTGTTGGTGCTGCTGTTTGCTGTCAGTTGTGTGCCATCTGGCATTGCGCCCGCAGGCACTGCGACCCCATCCCAGGTCGTTGCTGCTACCAGCACGCCCACGTCCGCTCCCACGCCGTCTCCCACACAGTCTCCCACACAGTCTCCCACACCAACCGCCGAGCCAACACCCAATCCGGAGCCAACGCCTTTCGCACCCACGCCCCAGCCAATTGTAGAAATCCCCCTGGCTGGGCCAGCTGCTCAATGGCTTGCTGAATTTTCTGGTATGGCCTGGTATGGAGGTTTTCTGGTGCTCTTGCCCCAATTTCCCCATCGGTTTGGCACCGGCACCGGAGCACTTTTTGTGCTGGACAGGTCCGAGGTGGAGGCATTTCTGGGTGGTACACTGGCTGGCCCACTGACACCCCGTTTGCTGCCTCTGGATGCGCCGGGGCTTTACGCCCAGTTCCCTGGCTACGAGGGCTTCGAGTCGATTGCATTTGATGGGGAGCGGGTCTATCTGACTGTGGAAGCCAGCCCAGCGGGTGAAATGATGGGCTGGATTGTGCAGGGCCATGTGGAGCCAGATTTGAGCGTCTTGCACATCGATACCGCTTCGGCGGTTGCCATCCCACCCCAGGCGTCGATCAACAACCTGACGGATGAAGCGATTGTCTTGTGGGGCAGCGGGGAGAATGCCAGCCTGTTGACGCTGTACGAGGCCAATGGACGACTGGTGAACCCAAACCCTGTGGCCCACCGCTTCGCCACCGACCTTATGCCGCTGGCTCCTCTCCCCCTTGCACCGGTGGAATATCGGATCACCGATGCTACCCCGGCGGACGCTGATGATCGTTTTTGGGCCATCAACTATTTCTACCCCGGCGACATCCATCTCACAGCAGACCGGGATCCCCTTTTGGGTCTGTTGCTTCGGGCCTTGCCCCAGGTGGAGCGATTGGTCGAATTTCAGATCAAAGAGAGTGGTATCAGTTTCGCCCCTAGCCCGCCCATCTATCTGCAACTGCTGACAGCCGACGCCCGCAATTGGGAAGGCATCGTCCGCCTGGCAGATCGAGGCTTTCTGCTGATTACAGATACCCACCCCCGCACGATTCTTGCGTTTGTGGCTTTTCCTTAGTTTGGGGAAATTTTCCTCAAATGATTGGGAAACCTCCCCCAATGAGAGTTTTTGTGCCACTTTTCCTTCTGTTTCTTCTATTCTGCAACGTTTATGCAACGGTTGCTATGTAAAATGGGGGTGCGGGTCTTTACCAATCACCATCCACTACATCAGCGAGAAGACCAAGAATGAAAAAATCTGTAGAAGTTCTTGTTTTGTGGGCCGACGATTTCGACCCACTGGTCGCACTTTCATTTGTCTCTGCATTTCGGCAACTGGGGCTATCTGTCAAAATGGTTGACGTTGGAGAAAGCGACACTATTGGCAAACCAGGGGAATACGAACCAGGGGAATACTGGGGTGCAGAACTATCGATCCGACCCAAGCTGGGCCTGGACGAAGCAATGAAAATGGAGGAACAGATCGCTTGTCTGGTCATTCCTGCTTCATCGGCGACTTTGGACCAAACCCAACGGGACCCGCTGCTGTGGCAATTGATCACCAGCGTGCATGGCAAGGGTGGAACCATCATTTGTGGCCCGTCGACGGATGAAGCAGACCCTGCGCTCGCTGTCCATCTGCCGCCCCAGAGCCAGATTTTTGTCTACCCCTCGGTCGAGCGGTTGATTCTTTTTGCCCGCTGGTTGGCCCGTTGTCTGGCGAAGGGTGAACGGCCACATCCAAACCAGAGCGATGATGGAATGCCCCGGCTGATCCGCGTGGCCGGCGACTCGATCCCTGGTGGCGTCGCTGGGGCAATCGCCGGGATCGTGCGCGACAACGGCTTTGCCGAGACCCAGTCCATCGGCGCGGCTGCTGCAAACCAGAT
>JAHEML010000466.1 GCA_024643705.1 Caldilineaceae bacterium
TTAGTGAGCATCCAAGTATTACTTCCCGATTTGATTCTATGGGGACACCTTCAGCCGTAGGTCACGCTACCAGCGTGACAGAGCCGCATCGAACGATCTTTGTCACGCTGGTAGCGTGACCTACTTCTCGGACGTTATTTCTAGACGCTCACTTAGGTTGCTCGCTCAGAAAAAGAATAGCCCACGGCTACGCACCAAGACCAGATGTTCGGTGCGTAGCCGTGGGCCGCAAGTTGTCATATAGGCCAGTGAAACAGATTTTCAGGAATGCGCGCCCGCGGCCAACTCCTTCGACAATGCTCGCACTGTCTCCGCTCCACCAGCCGATCCAGCAGCCCGCACCACAGCCGAGCCGACAATCACCCCATCGGCAATGCTCGCTACCTGGGCCGCCTGCTCCCGATTGCCGATCCCAAAACCCACAGCCAGGGGCAGATCCGTGTGACGGCGCACCCGCTGCACAGAGTCCACCAAATCCGCTGGCAAACTCGCGCGCTCACCGGTGATGCCGGTGACGCTGACCAGATAGATAAAACCTGTGGCATGGGCCGCCACCGAACGGATGCGGGCTTCGGTGCTGGTCGGGGCCAAAAAGTAGATCGTCGCCAGTCCGGCCTCGCGGCAGGCAGGCTCCAGTTTCATCGATTCACCCGGCGGCAGGTCAGGGATAATCAGCCCATCAACGCCCGCGTCCACCGCATCGCGCACAAAGCGTTCTTCCCCATAGGCCAGAATCGGGTTGTAGTAGCTCATGGCGCAGAAGGGCTGGGCGACACCCGCCTCCCGCAACTCGCCCATCATCGCCAGACAGTCGGCCACGGTGGTGCCGCCCCGAATGGCCGCGTCGGTGGCTGCCTGAACCGTCGGCCCATCGGCCAGGGGATCGCTGTGGGGAATCCCGATCTCGAACAAGTCTGCGCCTGATTCCGCCAAAGCCATCACCACATCCAGAGACGTCTGCCGGTTGGGATAGCCCATGGCGTGATAGGGCATAAACGCGGCCTGTTTCTTGGCCTTCAAATCTGTAAAAACCCGCCGAATCCGCTCGACACCGCTCATAGCTCGCCCCCCAATACAGACATGACAGTCCCCAAATCTTTATCACCCCGCCCGCTCAGGTTGACCAGAATCACCTGATTTTTGGGTAGTGTGGGCGCTAGTTCCAGCACATGGCCGATGGCGTGGGCGCTTTCCAGCGCGGGGATAATCCCCTCCAAATGGCAGAGCGCTTTGAAGCCCTCCAACGCCTGATCGTCGGTGCAATAGGTGTATTCGGCTCGCTCCAAATCCCGCAGCCAGGCGTGCTCCGGGCCAACGCTGGCATAGTCCAGCCCGGCAGAAATGGAATGGGTCAGAGCAATCTGACCGTCGCTATCCTGCATCACATAGCTCATTGTGCCCTGCAACACCCCCAGCCGCCCCAGTTCAGGATCAGCAAAACGGGCCGCATGCTCGCCACTTTCGATGCCGTGGCCGCCGGCTTCCACCCCGATCAGGCGCACATTTTCGTGGGGCAAAAAGGGATGAAACGCGCCGATGGCGTTGCTGCCCCCGCCCACGCAGGCCACAATCACGTCCGGCAGCCGACCAGGGCCGATCTCCCCGTCCTGCATCTGCACCAGCGCTTCCTGGCCGATGACCGACTGAAAGTCCCGCACCATGGCCGGGTAGGGGTGTGGCCCCAGCGCGCTCCCCAGCAGATAGTGGGTGGTGCGCACGTTGGTCACCCAATCCCGGATGGCTTCGTTGATGGCGTCTTTCAGGGTTTTGGAGCCGCTTTCCACCCCCCGCACTTCCGTGCCCAGCAACCTCATGCGGAAGACGTTGGGCTGCTGGCGGGCCATGTCCACCGTGCCCATGTAGACCACACATTCGATGCCCAGGAGCGCGGCCGCGGTGGCCGTGGCAACCCCATGCTGGCCCGCGCCCGTCTCGGCCACAATGCGGGTTTTGCCCATCTTGCGCTTCATCAGCAGGGCCTGACCCAATGCGTTATTGATTTTGTGTGCGCCGGAATGGGCCAAATCTTCCCGTTTCAGGTAAATCTGTGCGCCGCCCAGATGCTCGCTCAGTCGCCGGGCGTAGGTGATGGGCGTGGGCCGCCCCACGTAGGTACGTTGCAGACGGCCCAACTCGTACATAAATTCCTTGTCGTTGCGGGCCTGGAGATAGGCTTCTTCCAGTTCGTCCAGGGCGGGCATGAGCGTTTCGGGCACATACTTGCCGCCGTAAGGGCCAAAGCGCCCGTTTTCATCTGGCATGGCCGCGTAGTTCACGCGGGGGGTGGATTTGGTTTGTGTCATTGGTTCCTCAGTTCATAGTGCATATCGCATAAAATGGTCAAGCTACCTATCGAAAATCACATTCACGGCCCGGCGCATCACCTCCACCGGCGCGTCCTCTCCGGTCCACCGTTCAAAGGCAATCGCACCCTGGTGGATGAGCATCCCCAGCCCGCCGACGACCGTCGCGCCGTCTACGCTGGCAAGTTGGAGCAGCCGGGTAACCGCCGGGTTGTAGACGAGATCGTAGACCGTTTGGCCTTGATGAAACTCCACATCCTCGTCCCAGGGCAGCCCTTCCAGATTGGGCGACATGCCCAACGAGGTGCAGTTGACGATCAATTCGGCGTCGGCCCCGCTCTCTGCCACGCCGTCAGGAAAAGGGCGGGCGATCATGGGCACATCCGGGAAGAGTTCGCGCATGGCGGCCAGCAGGCTCTCGGCTTTGGCAACGGTACGGTTGAGCAGCACGAGCGAACCACAGCCAGCTTCGGCCAACCCGTAGACAATCGCGCGGGCGGATCCCCCCGCGCCGACGACGACCACCCGTTTGCCTGCCGGGTTAACCCCGTTGGCCCGCAGATCGGTGACAAAACCGGCAGCGTCGGTGTTGTCGCCCAGCAGTTCCCCATCCTCGCCCACAATGATGGTGTTGACGGCCCCAATCGCGGCCGCCGCGGGCGACCAGCGATCCAAAAAGGGCATAACCGCCTGCTTGTGAGGGACTGTCACATTGACCCCGCGCAGCCCCAGAGCGCGCACACCGGTGATGGCTTCGCCCACCCGTTCCGGGCGCACGGGCAGAGGCACGTAACGCCAGTTCATGCGTAACTCGGCAAAGGCCGCGTTGTGCATCACCGGGCTGACGCTGTGGCTGATGGGCCAGCCGATCAAGCCGACCAGCGTCGTCTTTGCGGTGATATCGGTGGGGAGGGTAAAGGGTGATTGGGTCATGGATTTTGGGAGTCTGATTGATGATGTTTTGGGTAAAAGATTAAGATTGAGGGGTGCGAGATTGGGAGATTGAGAGATTGGGGATTGTCGCCACGTCAGTCTCTGCTCTCTCAATCTCTAATCTCTCAATCTCCAATCTCTATTGTTCTCAATTCTCTTCAATCTCCGCGCCCAACGCGCGCAGCGTCCCCTCGAAACCGGGAAAGCTGTCGGCGGTGACGTGGGCATTGTAGATGGTTGTGCTGCCCTTGGCAATCAGACCGGCCACGGTCAGGGCCATAGCCAGACGGTGATCCCCGTGGCTGTCCACCACTGCACCATGCAGGGGTGTGGGGCCATCGATGACGAAGCCGTCCTCTGTGCCGACGATGCGTGCGCCCATCTTTTTTAGCTCGGTCACGGTGGCGTCGATACGATCCACCTCCTTCACCCGCAGCTCTTTGGCATCCCGGATGATGGTGCGGCCCACGGCTTGGGTGGCAACCACCGCCAGGGTGGGCAGTTCGTCGATCATGGTGACAATCGACTCGCCGCCAAAGGTCGTGCCCCGCAACTCACTGGTGGTGACGACAAGGTTGGCCGTGGGTTCACCCCCCTGCTCGGTGCGGCTTTTGTATTGGATGGCCGCGCCCATCTCGGCCAGAGCATCCACAATGCCGATGCGGGTGGGATTGATGCCCACGTCGGCAATTGTCAGATTGCTGCCGGGTGTAAGCGCGCCTGCGGCCAGCAGAAAAGCCGCGGACGAAATATCGCCAGGCACGGTGATGTCCAGGGGTTTCAGTGGCCGCTGGGGTCGTTCGCCGTGAATTGTGCTGCCCAGCACTTCAATCGGCGCACCCATGGAGATGAGCATTCGTTCGGTATGGTCCCGGGCTGGGCCGGGTT
>JAHEML010000467.1 GCA_024643705.1 Caldilineaceae bacterium
CCTCAACGTGTCTGATTGCCTTTTGGATCAGCCACTTCCACTACAGAGAAGTTCCCATACGGAGAAGTTCCCATGTCCAAAGCAATTCTTGTGATGATTGATGGTTTGCGCCCAGATGCAATCGCCGCTGCCGGTTGTTCGACTCTTTTGAGCCTGCAACGGCGGGGATCGTACACATTGGCCGCCCGCTCGGTGATGCCGTCGGTCACGCTGCCCTGCCACATGTCCATCTTCCATAGCGTGCCGCCCACCCGCCATGGGGTTGTCACCAACGATTGGATGCCCATGGCCCGGCCTGTACCCGGCCTAATCGAGCAGGCGCGTTATCAAGGCTTGCAGACGGCCTTCTTTTACAATTGGGAGCAACTGCGCAACCTCAGCCTACCGGGCAGCCTGACCTTTTCCTATTTCCGCAAGACTGTGCGCCTATTTCCCCATGGCGACGACACAACAGTGGATGTGGCCCTGGACTATATCCCTTCCGAGCGCCCCGATTTCGCGTTTGTCTATTTTGGCACAACCGACGAAATGGGCCATATGGCGGGCTGGATGTCGGACGCCTATTTGGAGCAGGTGGCCTATGTGGATGGGCAATTGGGGCGTTTGCTAGCTGGGCTGCCAGAGGAATATACCGTGCTGGTGCAGGCGGATCATGGTGGGCATGACCGCAGCCATGGCACGGAGATGGCCGAGGATATGACGATCCCGTGGATCATCGCAGGGCCGGGGGTTCGTGCCGAGCACAAAATCGCTGGCCCTGTCTCGTTGATTGACACAGCGCCCACGTTGGCGCGCATTCTGGGTGTGCCCGTGGATGAAGATTGGGAAGGGCGTTGCATCGACGAGATATTTGCAGACGGTGAAATTGCATAGGGAAATCGCTTGCTCAGGCCGTGGAACCCAAAATTTTGCCCCGTAATTCATCAATCTGCTGGGCTAGCTTGGGTTCTCGGTCTGGGCCAAAGCGGCTGAGTCGGTGCTTGCGAAAAGCGATTTCGACAGCCATATTCAACCGTTTTGCCCGCTCCCGATCATTTCGGGCATCCAACAGCGGAGACCGCCGCCATCCTCCCACCAGGGAATGATATTCTGCCGACGAGAGAAGGACACCGACTTCGTCGCGTAGCTCATCTTGCAGCCATGTGCGCTCTTGCCGCCAGGTGAGCAGCAGGACAACGATAATCAGAGCGAAGCCAGCAACGGCAAGCGCCAGGCTGAGAATGATGCCCAATCCACTCACGCTGGACAAACTCGCGCCCAGATTATGCAGGCTGTGGGTAACCATCGCGGCCGCGAAGCCGAGCCATGCCCACCGACGGGCTGCTCCCGCACTGGCGGCGTGGCGAGCCATCCCCAACCCTATCCCGAACAGACCTGTATAGAACGCGTGATTCAGGCCGAAGATCACTGCCCGCAGGACGATGAGTACTGTCAGATCGACAAAACCACCTTCGCTAAATGCGCCAATAAAATAGAGGAAATTTTCGGTCATGGCGAAGCCAAAACCGATGAGCGCTCCATAGGTGATCCCGTCCAACACCCCATCAAATTCGTTGCGCATGAAAAGATAGATGGCAAGCAGCGCGCTTCCCTTTGCAATCTCCTCGACAATTGGCGCCACCAACGCCGATTCTACAATCGCCGCGGTCAAGCTGCCTGGGTCGCCCACAAAAGGGATACCAATGATCAGTTCGCCAAAGAGACTGGTCACCACCGCGGGGATGGCCCCCCACAGAAAAGCGACGATTCCAATCCAGACCGGCTCCCGCTCGTAGCGATCGGCCAGATAGAAGGCGAGTGCATACACAGACGTGGGGATCACGGCTGCGGCCAGGCTGAGGATAAAGCCAATCAATGTGGAAAGCATGGAGGGATGGGTTCCTCTGATTAGGGGCGCAGTAATACTTTGGACACATTGCCCGGTGCGTCAATCAACCGGTCGAACCACGCGCCCCCGTCGGCCAGGGGCGCTTCGACAATCCAAGGGTCCAGCACCATTTCGCCCCGCTCCAGCACGCCCAGGGCTGCCGCGAAATTGGCCGGTGAATAGGAAAAGCTACCCCGCACAACAATTTCCCGGCGGATGATGTCTGCCGCCGGCATTTCGCTCACCTCTTCGTGTAGCCCTGAGAGGATGACCATGCCAGTGGGCTGGGTAGCCGAGACGCACTGTCGTCGAGTAACGGCCGCACCCACAGCATCCACCGCCACGGATACACCATCCCTCGTCGCTTCTTTGATTGTCTGCACCACATCTGCCGAACGGGGGGCTAGGGGTATGCCGCCCAATGCCGCACCCATTGCCAGCCGCTCCGGGTCCAGGTCGGCGATGTAGACTTCTTTTGCTCCCTTCAATTGGAGCGCCTGCAAGGCAAGCAACCCGATTGGTCCTGCCCCGATGATCAAGCAAGCCTGCCCGGAGACATCCCCGGCCAGTTCGCCAATACGCACACCACAGGCCGTCGGCTCTGTCATGCTGCCTGTGCGCAGAGACATGCCCGCGGGCAAACGGGTGACTGTCTGCGCGGGAACGGCGACGAATTCTGCATACGCGCCGGGTCGGTGAGCGCCAATCAGCCGTCGGCTGGGGCAGAGGTGATCCAATCCGCGCTTCTGCCAGATGCTCTCTTCTGTGCAATACAGAGGGTTGACTGTGACATAATCGCCCACACCCAAACTTGAATTGATAGAGCCAGCCACTTCGCCCATTTCCACAATCTCGCCGGAGAACTCGTGGCCCATGACCAGCGGTGGCACGCGCAAGGAGTTGTGCCCAAGGTAGCCACTTAACTCCGATCCGCAAATGCCGCCATAGGCCACACGAATCAGCACTTCGCCCGCTGCGAGCGAGGGGGCGGGTGTGTCGCGCAAGGCCATCACCCGGGGTGCTTCCCACACGAGAGATTTCATCGGATAGTTCCTTTCGGGGCAAACTGGAGGGGATTGGTCAGATTTCTTCATTGTAGACGGGGTTGCCGTTTTGGGCAATGTCCGGTTGCCATTTCTGGCGAGAAACGCCGTGCAAGAAATCCGGATTCCTACCTGAAAAAAGCTGTTTGTGTCACCTTTCCATTTATGCTATGCTGTCGACGGTTCGTTCCGACGGAACCCATGCACCAAACCCTTACCCCTAGCCCGTGCCCCATTCGATTTGAGCAAACACCCAGGAGGAGAACGATGCAAAGTCGCAAACCAGAGAAGGTGAACCCCCAGATTTCCCGGCGTACATTCCTACGGATTGTGGGTTCAAGCGCTGGTGTTGCAGTATTGGCGGCCTGCGCGCCAGCCGCAGCACCCGTTGCAGAACCCCAGGCTGCCGCCGCAACCGCAACACCAGTTCCTACCCCAGCGCCCGCGGTTCAGGGCGAAGGGATGATGCGTCCCAGCGGTGAACCGAAGCGGGGAGGTATTGTGCGCACTGCTTTCGGTGTCACCATGTCCAGCTTCGACATCCACCAGAATGGTGGGGTTTCGGCCCTCTGCCACATGTACAATGGGCTTGTGCGCAACAATTTGGTCGATGGGCTGCGCACAATCGTGCCAGACCTGGCCCACAGTTGGGAGATTTCGGACGACGGGCTGGTCTACACCTTCCATCTGCGCGAAGGCGTCACCTTCCACGACGATAGCCCGTTCTCGTCTGCCGATGTGTTGGCCACCTTCAATCGGATTGTTGCCCCACCCGAAGGCATCGTCATTCCCATGAGTAGCGATTTCAACATGGTCGAATCGGTGACTGCCACGGATGATCTGACGGTTCAGTTCAACCTCACTTCGCCCCGCGCCTTCTTCCTGAGCCTGTTGGCCGCCACCAACGCCACCGTCTATTCCAAGAAATCTTTGGATGAGAATAACCAAGATTTGCGCTCGGTGATCGCTCCCGGCACAGGTGCGTTCCGCTTTGTGGAGCATCTGCCTGCGGAGAAATGGGTGCTGGATGCCAATCCAAATTATTGGGACCCAGAACTGCCTTATGTGGACGGGCTGGAACTACTGCATGTCCCCGCATGGTCGGATCGGGGAACCGCTGTGTTGACTGATCAGGCCGACATGTCGTGGAACGTATCGAAAGAGACCTGGGACGAGGGCAACAATCGCCCCGAAAGTGTTCAAGCCAACAAGC
>JAHEML010000468.1 GCA_024643705.1 Caldilineaceae bacterium
GGTGGCTCTGGGCTACGCATCGCCCCGGCAGATTTACTACATGGCGAAACAGGAGTTGTTTGAATTCCAGCCCTGGTTCTCTGCGTTGATCACATCTGTGGGCGCGTTTCCCATCCGCCGAGGTACAAACGACACCGCCGCCATCGAGCACAGCATTCGCCTGGTCGAGCAGGGCAAAGTGCTGGGCATGTTCCCCGAAGGAACCCGCAACAAGGGCAAGCCCCTGGGTCGAGCCAAGAGCGGCGCAGTGCGTATTGCCGCGCAAACCGGTGTGCCATTGATCCCCTCCGCTGTGATTGGTATCCCGGCCCTGCACCAGGAATGGAAAAACCCCTTGCAGCGAACAAAGGTGATTGTCCGCTTTGGCGAGCCGATCCACTACGACGGGGACCCCACCGATTCGGCTGCCATCCAGAAACAGAGTGTCGATCTCATGCACGCCATCGCCCGCCTGCTCCCCGCGGAGTTGCGGGGACCCTACGGGGATGGTTGAGAGAGAAACCAACGTGGACATGGTGGTTTGACCGACTCCATCATCAAGTTCCAACAGACCTAAACGTCCAGCACACTCACGCATCAATTCCAGGCTACACCCATATGCGACGGCTCATCATTCCAACCATTCTGACAGTTCTGTTTTTCCTGCATGGCGCTTGTGGGCGCACCCCAACCGAGCCGACGATACCAACAGGTGTACCCGCTCAGCCAACCGCAGTAACCCAGCTAACCGCAGTAACCCAGCCAACCGCAACTGCCACACCACGGCCAGCAACACCTGCACCCGAGAGCATCATCCCCGCTCCCCAAGACCCAGCAACCCAACAGGAACAAATCCCGGCCCTTGCCACCCGCACGGCAGCCTTTGCCGCTGTTGCCCGCAACCCGGTTCCGGTGCTCCCCCTGCCCCCGGATGCCCTCGACGCCAACCAGGCCAAGGCCCAGGAAATCGCCCTGGCCGCGCCCGAATTCACTGCATACACCTACACACCAACCGACGACACCCCCCTGCGCAACGAGATATTCAGCGTTCAACCCCTACGGCCCAGCGACATCACCGCAGCAACCCAGCCATGCGCCGGGCGCACAAACTGCTACCGGGTAGAGCTATACAACTATGCCTTGAATATCACCTCCAACGCGGTTGTTGATGTCGAAGCAGGCCGTGTGCTGGATGTAGCCCACATGGAATCTGTGCAGCCCGAATTGCCACCGGCCTTGGCCGAGCTGGCCCAGGAAATCGCGCTCAACGCACCGGAAACCACAAAGGAACTGGGGTTCACCCCAGCAGCCCTGGACATGCCCAACGTCAAGACCGCGCTCAATAACAGCGCCTGCCAAGACGCCAAACATCTCTGCGTGGCCCCCACATTCATCATGGGCGACCGCGCTCTCTGGGCCATTGTGGATCTGACCGACAATCAGTTGGTCGGTTTGCGCTGGACCGCGTTGGGAGATTTCAGCGCCGGTCGCCCCACCCAGGAACTGGTGGCCCTGGAAGAAATTTTTGAAAATTACTGCAACACTCTCAACCAATTGTCGCGTAGTGGCTGGCAGCTGGACTATATTTTGACCGGTTCCGACGGTCTACGTATCTCCGATGTCACATTCCAGGGCCGTGCAGTGTTAGACAGCGTCAAAGTCGTCGATTTCCATGTGAGCTATTCGTTTCGGGAAGGCTTCGGCTACAGCGATGCCGTCGGGTGCCCGGCCTTTAGCTCCTCGGCGGTGGTCGCATCGTCCCCACCCCAGATAGAAGACATTCTGCTCGATGGTCTTCCCGTTGGTTTTGCCCTGACCCAAGATTACCGACACACGCTTTGGCCTGCTCCCTGCAACTATCGGTACGCACAGCGTTACGAGTTCTATGATGACGGGGCATTTCGCACCGTTGTGACAAATCTGGGCAGGGGCTGTGGCAACCAGGGCACCTACCGCCCCATCATCCGCATCGACCCAGCAGGTACGGCACAGCAGGTGGCCGAATGGGACGGCAGCGCATGGCAGCCCCAAGAAACAGAGCAGTGGATAGCCCAGGCGGACGCGCCCAAAAGCGACGAGGGGTATCTCTTGCGTTTAGACGGCGACGGCAGCACCCCATACTATCTGGAACCAAGCGGCGGCCAATTCCCCGGCGAAAGGGGCGACAATGCCCTCGTCTACATCACCCGGCATCATAGCGAAGAAGGCGATGCCGACCTGGCAACATTGGGCACATGTTGCGCCAATGATTTCCGCCAGGGACCCTACCAATTTATCAATGGCGAGCCGCTTGGCGGTGATACGGTGATCTGGTACGTACCCCAGATTGAAAACGACGATGGGCCGGGCCAGGAGTATTGTTGGGCAGATGTCACGGTTCAAGATGGCCTCTTTGTTCCCCAAGTGTGGCCGTGCAGCGCGGGGCCACGCTTTGTGCCGGTTCGATGATGGTTGAAAGGTGAAAGTCCGAGCGGAGAAACAGATGGCAAAGCGTAAGAAAACGTCGAAGACACAAACACAACAGAAAACAAAGGAGACATCAAAGCAGACGAACGGGCGTGGGTCGGGTACAGGTCTAGGCAAAAGAGGCTACCTGTTCGCCACGACTGCCGGGGTGGTATTGGTGGTACTCATCTTTTGGTGGATCATGCGCGGTGTGGGCAGCGACACTGCCGGGTCGTCGAGCGGGGCAGTCACGGAATCAGTCACCAGAACAGTCACACCGGAAGCTGCCGGCGAAGTCGACACCCCCGCACCCACAGCAACCCAACGCGTCTTTACCTTTGGCCGAGCAAATTATTGCCAGGCCGGACCGCGTTTTGGCCCCCAATTTGGCTTCGAGCCTGGCAAAGCGCTCATTGGGACAAGTGTGCCGGGGTATGTGGGGCTGGCATTGGTAGACCCATCAACCGGCCAGGTGGCACAACACCAAACCTGGGATGATGGAGGGAATCTGGGTTCGTTTGTCTACGATGCCAATGGCAATGTCTACGCCGCGCCGGCGCCGTTTATCAACACAACCCTTAATCCACCGGACGAGCAGAACCGAATATTCAGGGCTGATACCGACAGCGCCCTCATGACCGAATTTGTCGATTTGCCTCCAGCCGCACCCATGACCGAGAACAATCCCTTTGGCGTGATGGGTCTCTTCTACGATTGCGACACAAACAGCCTGTACGCGGGGTCTGTGGCCGGTTCGACTGCCAACGAGGAGGTGGGGCGCATCTTTCGCGTTGATGTAGCGACCGGCACGGTGGCAGACACCCTGGAGAATGTGGATGCGATGGGGGTGGGTGTCTTTAATCTACCCGATGGCAACAAACGGCTCTATTTTGGGTCCGGGCGCGACACCAGCGTCCGCTCGATTGCCCTGGACGAAGATGGCAACTTTGTGGGCGAGCCGCGCCAGGAGTTCTTCCTGGCCCAATTTGAAGGCAGCGACAACGACAAGGGGCAACGCATCACATTTACCAACGAAAATCAAATGGTGGTTAAAGGCATCGATTTCAACTACACCCTGCGGGCTGCCAGCGAACCTCGGCGCAATCTCTACACCTTTGTATGGGACAGAGAGACAAGCGGGTGGGTTCTACAGGGGATTGAAGCGGGCTAGACCGACCCAGGCTAGCCGCCCAGGCAGACAGTGGCATTATTTTGTAGGGCGGTGATTAACCGCACAACGAGCAGAGACGCGTTTGATTCTCGTGAAGAAAATGGCCGCTTTATGCTTGCGCCGTTTGCTCAAACCAGGTGTTCGGGAGCAAACAGTGAAAACATAGGGCAGGTTTCCTACCTGCCATTGTTGGGTTCCCCGTTTGATTGAAGTAGAGACATAATGCAACCCAAAACAAAGAGACAGTCGCGCTAGCGACTGTCTCTTTGTTTTGGTGCAATTCTAGCCTCTCCAAGAGAGGTTCAGAGCCTACCTCCCAACCGTGGGCAAGAAGAGTCTGGCCCCGGTGAAGAGTGTACCAATCTCGCGTTGGCCCAAAGGACCATCTACGCCGATGAATTCGATTGTGTAGCTGTAGCGCTTGCCTATTTCCAGGCCAGCATCGGTGTACGCATACTCTGCACCTTCGCTCTGCCCCGGCTTCTGAGCCAGGATCATCGCATCGGTCAAGCGCACCGGGT
>JAHEML010000008.1:0-7651 GCA_024643705.1 Caldilineaceae bacterium
GACGATGTATTCCTTGACTGCGTCGTCCACATGCACATCGCGGATGGATCGTTGCGCTGTCATCAACTCTTCTTCTGTCACAACCTGTTGCAGGCTTTCAATCGGGTGAATTTGGGCCTGTTTGCCCAGTATTTCGATCTCGTGCTGCTTGATGGGATAGCCCAGACGGATGCGCATGAGAAAGCGGTCAACCTGGGCTTCGGGCAAGGGGAAGGTACCCTCGTATTCAATCGGATTTTGCGTAGCCAGAATGAGGAAGGGACGGGCCATCTCGTAGGTGGTTCCATCCACTGTTACCTGGCGTTCTTCCATGGCTTCCAGCAGCGCGGATTGGGTCTTGGGTGTGGCCCGGTTGATTTCGTCGGCCAGAACAATCTGAGCCATGATTGGGCCATGGCGAAATTCGAATTCCTGGGTTTTCTGGTTGTACACGCTGACACCGGTCACATCACTGGGCAGCATGTCCGGGGTGAATTGAATACGCCGATACATACAGCCGATGCTGCGAGAAATGGAACGGGCCAACATGGTTTTGCCCACGCCAGGCACATCCTCGATCAACAGATGCCCTTCACAAAGTAGAGCCACCAAAGTCATGCGTACTTCGTGGTCTTTGCCAATGATCACCCGTTGAACATTCTCAATGATGCGATTGGCCACAGTTTGCACAGATTGCATAGGTTCCCTCGTAGAGATAAGATGTGGAGCTCGCTGGGAGCCAATGGCGCGCCGGACAAGTGCATAGTAACAGCAACGCTGTCTGCGCGAGGCGAATACAGAATTTGAACGATTATCCTCTATGCGGTGTGGAGAATTGGTACGCCTGCCTACAATACCCTATTTCTATCCCACAAGCAAAGCGGCTTTCGTCATTGCCTGCTCATCGTTATAATAACCCTTATGCACATTGATTTTTTCCCTCGACCCAGCGCAGACACAGGCATCGGCCTGCATTGGTGTGCAGGACAAAGCCGACTCCCCATCCAACAGGTGCGGGGGTTTTGGATCCCCGAATTGCGGGCATTGGGTGCTGCCTGGATCAAACTCAACGACCACACCAACTGCCTGCCCCTGGTCGAAGAGTTCCTGGCCGCCGACATCCAGCCGATTGTGCGGGTCTACCGGGCTGCGCCAAACCCCAGCACGTTGAACCAGGACGATCTGGCTTCGGTGGCCGAACTGGTGCGGGCCGGTGTACGCTATTTCGAAGTGAGCTACCGGCCCGATCTGCCGGCCCAGTGGCGCAATGGCCTGTTGCCCCCCGACGCGCAAAGCCTTGTGGCCCGCCACCTGGCCCAAGATATGGCCGAAGTGCTGGCCCTGGGCGGCCTGCCCGCATTGCCTGCTCTCCACCCCACATCCGGCTGGGATCTGATCTCGGAACTGATCCGGCTGGGCAAGCGGGATATTCTGCAAGGGCCAATCTGGCAGGCCATCCACACCCCTGGTCTCAATCGCCCGCCCCACTACCCCGACGATCTTGTTCACCGGGAAGGCGCACCCTTGACCCAGGGCTTCTACATGACCCTGGCCGAAGAAGAGTGGGAAGGCGACGCCTGGCAAGGGCGATCCTTGGCCGAAGTCAACAGGCTGCGCCGCCGGGCCGCCGAGTCTCCGCAACCCGAAGACGAGAGCGGAGGCATGTTCGATGTTGACCCACTCCACGCTCATCATCGGGAAATGTTAGGCCGGGCCATTCCGATTCTCTCCACCAGCGGCGGCTATGTGGTGGGCGCCGGAGACGATCCCCGTTACCCCGCCATCACCCCATCCCTACACCTGAGCTACACCCTGGAAGCCTGCCGGATGATGATGGGCAGTAGCACCCGGGCCTCGGCCGCGCCCGATTACCTCTTCTGCACCACATTTTGGCTGCTCGCCAATCAAGTGCTGGACAGCAGCCGCCCAGCACGCGAGAACGATGCTTGGTACAGTGCCGAACACGAAAACGGTCTCTTGCCCATTGTGCCCATCTTGCAGGCCGAGGCCAAACGCTTGCGACATGCACCCCAGGTGTCGAGCACCGAAACGCCGATGGGATCATCGCCCGAATGGCCCCAAAACCAAAAGGGGGTGATCCCATTTACGCCGGCACTTCCCCCCGGCAGAGGAGCCATTACCGGCAAAATTCAAGGCGGGGCCAGCGTGAATCTGCGCTTGATTCACCTGGAAAGCGGCCTGCAACTGGGGACGATCTCCAGGGCGAATGGCGACTATCGTTTTGTTGATCTGCCTGGTGGCCGTTACAGCGTTTGGGTCGAAGAGCCTCCTGGCAACCATCGCAACGACATCTTGCTGGAGGATGGGCAGACTATCGTTGTTGATCTGATGGTGCTTGGCTGGGGGTACGAGATTAGCGAAGATGCCGAGGGCACCAGAGGCATGTTCCATTGTAGCGTGGCATTGACCAGCGAAATGGCATCTGCTCCGTCTTTGCGCCTGCGCGGGGCCAAGGGCGAACGGGTGTTGGCAATGGTACGCAGCGGCAAAGATCGGATAGCCCGCTGTAGCGCCGGCCCCCTGGAGCCGGGCGCGTACGACGTGGAGCTATTGGGCATCCCCGATTCTTCGCCCAGCAGCCTGCGGGCAACGGTTCCCATTGGGCGGGCCAACGAAACCCACATCCACTTTGTCTATTCCCGGGTACGGGGCGGCCCAAAAAGCCTCACCGAGTCAGTCATTCAAGGCCAGGTTGCCAATGGCGCAGCCGTTCAGATCACTTTGCACGATGCCAGCGGACGCAAACGCAGCGTAACCACAGATCCCCGTGGGCGCTATCGATTTGCAGGGCTGAGTGCAGGTAGTTATTCGATCACTGTTTTTGGCTTGGGGCAAACAGTGCGCCGCACTCGCTTGGGGTTGGACGGAGAAAACAGTTTGCAGGTGGATTTTGTGCTGTCGATTGGGATCAAGACAACCCCGCCTGCTAGAAGTTCGCTCCGGGGTCATGCGCCAGGACAGGCCGGCCGTGGGGCGATCCTCACCAGTCAAACCGGCACAATGCTCGCTCGCCGCATCGACGAGGATGGAAATTTTGGCTTCAGCGATCTGCCCCCCGGCGAATATGATCTGATTGCCGGGGGGTTTCAGGCAACCGGGTTGCAGCTTGGCAAAGGCGATGGCCTGGAGATCGAATTCCCTGCGTCCAACAGCCAATGGCAGGTTGATGTACACAGCCGCACAGCCCTGCGTCGCCCTCGTCTGGTGCGGGTGCAGGTGGTCGGACACACAGGTGCAGCGGTTGATCTGCAGGCAGGCGATGGCAGACACGAACAACGTTTGACGGGCAGCGCGGCCGAGTATGGTCCCTTCGCTGTGGAATTCGGCCCTCTGGAGCCAGGCGACTACACCATCGAAGTCGGCGGTGTAGATGTGACGGCTTCCTTTACACTCCACAACAACGATGCCGTCGCCGTTGTCTTTCGCCGGGGTGGCGCGTTGCATGGCAAGTCGCGTCTCCATCACCTCCCCCTCCCCTCTTCATCTTCTTCGTCAGCACATCAATAACGCCCTGTCTGCACCACAAAAAGCGGTTTTGACCACGACCCGCACAAGTGTGCATTGTATCCTCTCAAAAAACGGAGCAGCCCAGACCTGACAGGTCTACCCTCCCCAATGTTGAAAAGATGTTGAAAAGATACAGTGCATTGTCAAAACGAAAAGGCTCGCGTCCCTTTTGTCGTAGAGCAATTCCCGAAACACAATTTTATAGTCAGAAAAGATTTGACAGTGCCTATTTTTTCAAGTATAGTTAATGAAAGCGCTTTCACAGAGTGTTTATTTCGCTGCAGACGTGCCTGTTACCCCTAGACAGACACACCCTTCCCCAGAGGCTGCACTGACACTGACGAAAGCAATCGCCAATCGATGGCAAACCAACCAGCGTATGTCCTACACATCTCATGCCAGTTACGATCTACGACGTTGCCAAGGCAGCCGGGGTCGGCATCAGCACAGTTTCCCGCGTGTTGAACGACAATACGAATGTGCGTGCAGAGACCCGTCACCGAGTCTTAGAGGCCATAGAAGCATTGGGTTACAAGCCCAATATCCTGGCCCGTAATTTATCGCGCAACCATGTGCAGACTGTCGGGGTTGTTCTCAGCTATTTCACCAATCCATTTCAGGTAGCCGTTCTCCAAGGGATCGAGCGTTTTTCATCCCAAGCTGGGTTGGATTTGACGATTTTCAGCATGGAGTCGCTGAAACGGCGAGAAACATTGCTGGAGAATCTCTCCCACGGGCGGCGTTGCGACGGGCTGATTGTTATCTCATTTACACCCGAAGACCGCTTTTTGCAACGGTTCCAGCGCTATCACATCCCAGTGGTGATCGCCGACTTTGCCGACGAACGCATCCCTTCGATCTACGTGGACAATGTGGCAGGCGGATACATTGCAACCAAACATCTGCTCGACCTGGGTCATACACGGATCGGTTATATTTTGGACCATATCGAGCCGCAGAACGGCAGCGGCGGCAACGAACCGGGCGCAGATCGACAAAAGGGGTATCAGCGGGCGTTGACGGAAGCGGGGATTGCCTTTGACCCCAAACTGGTGTCGGAGAGTGGCCTGCACAGCCGGGAACGGGGTGCGATCGCTGCCCATCGGCTCTTGAACCATCCAAACCCGCCCTCGGCCATTTTTGCGGCCAGCGATATGATTGCCCTGGGTGTGATGGAATATGCCCGTAGCCAGGGGCTGCATATTCCGGGCGATCTGGCTGTGGTGGGTTTTGACGACATCGAATTGGCCTCTTTTGCTGGGCTGACTACTGTACGCCAGCCAATGCAGGAAATGGGTCGCCATGCAGCCGAGATCGTCACTCGGTTGATGCAGGGCGAAAAGGTGTTGCGAACCTCTCGGCAGTTGCCCATCGAACTGGTGATCCGGGAGACGTGTGGAGCTTTGACTTTGGCGGAAAGGGGGTGAGGCACAGAAGCGAACGTAATCCGAAACTCACTGGATGCGTGCCTCTTCCATCAGATGAAATTGTCTTGATCCCTTGGGAAATGGGCACAATGACCGTTGACCAAGCCAATGTTGGGCCGGACCCATTCCGGCAACTGTATTCCATTTATGTCACAAGGAGAAACACCGCATGAATCGAAAGTCGATATCTCTTTTTGTGCTGCTGGTGATGGCATCGCTGCTGCTGGCAGCCTGCCCGGCCGCGGCCCCCGCAGAACCAGCCGCAGCCCCCGCCAGTGGTGAAGCAGCCGCACCGGCGGCCGCCGAAGCTGCACCCGCCGAGCAAGTCACTGTTCGCTTTGTGGGCGCAGCCACCCCCCGAGACCATGACACACAATCCCAGGCTTATTGCGAAGAGCAGACCGGCGTCAAAATTGAGCTGATCAATGGCCCGGAAAGTGCTACGGATCGTCTCGCCCAGTACCTTCAGTTCTTCGGCGCCCAGTCCCCCGACATTGATCTGGTACAGATTGACGTTATTTGGCCTGGTATTTTGGCCGAACACCTGGTGGATATGAACCAATATATGAGCGACGAAGAGAAAGCTCCTTACTTCAAGCGCATTGTGGACAACAACACCGTGGACGGCGCCCTGGTTGGCATTCCTTGGTATACCGATGCCGGTTTGCTCTACTACCGCACCGACCTGCTGGAGAAGTATGGCTACACCGCCCCTCCTGCCACTTGGGCCGAACTGGAAGAGATGGCAGCCAAGATTCAGGAAGGCGAACGCGCCGACAATGCCGACTTCTGGGGCTTCACCTGGCAGGGCAACGTCTACGAGGGCCTGACCTGTGACGCGCTGGAATGGCAAGTGAGCTGGGGCGGCGGCGAGATTGTGGAAGCCGATGGAACCATCAGCATCAACAACGAGCAAGCCGCGGCTGCCTTCGACATGGCTGCCGGCTGGGTGAACACCATCAGCCCTCCCGGTGTGGTGAGCTACCAGGAAGAAGATGCCCGTGGCGTCTGGCAGGGTGGCAATGCTGCCTTCATGCGCAACTGGCCCTACGCCTATAGCCTGGGCAATGCCGACGACAGCGTCATCAAAGACAAGTTCGCTGTGGTTCCCCTGCCCAAGGGCGAAGGCCCCGATGCCCGCAACGCCGACACTCTGGGTGGATGGCAGATGGCTGTGAGCAAGTACAGCGCCCACCCCGACGAGGCTGCAGCCGTTGCCCTTTGTCTGGCTGGCCGCGAGAGCCAGAAGATTCGTGCCACAGTCGGCAGCCTGCTGCCTACGATTGGCGATCTGTACAGCGATGCAGACGTGCTGGAAGCCAACCCCTTCTTTGGTCAACTCTTTGACGTCTTCAACGGCGGTGCAGTGGCTCGCCCCAGCACTGTGACCAGCGACAAGTACAACGAAGTTTCGACCATCTACTTCACCGAGGTCAACAAAGTGTTGACAGGCGCGCAGACGGGCGCCGAAGCGGTGGCAGAGATCGAAGCCCAATTGCAGGACCTTCTGCAATAGGTTGATAAAAAAGGGTCTATTGTCTGTGTCAAGGCAATAGGCCCTTTTTTTGGATGAAGTTACATATGCAGCCAGCCATCAGTGGTGGTTTTCAAATACCGCTGATGGCTGACTACTGCTAACAGTTGACATTTTGTTCAGGGAGAGGAGCCGAACGGTGACCACACAAGTTGCCAGCGCGCCCCCGGTGGCGCCCAAGAAACCCGGCCTAAGCGAACGCGCCAAAAGCCAGGAACGTCTGTCCTACTTCTTTTTGATTCCCACCCTGGTTGTTGTGTTGGGGGTCGCCTTCTATCCGTTGGCCCAAACCGTTTACGCAACTTTTTTTGATGCGAAATTGGGCAGCGCCAGGGCTTGGGAATTTATAGGATTGGAAAATTATTCCCGCCTGCTGACCAACGGAAACTGGTGGGATGCTGTCTGGGCAACTGTTAAGTTCACCATTGGTTCGGTAGGCTTTGAACTGCTGCTGGGCTTAGGCATTGCGCTGGTCGTAAACAGCAAATTTCCTGGTCGCGGGCTGATGCGCACAGCTATGCTCGTACCCTGGGCCATTCCCACGGCTATCTCTTCTCAGATGTGGAAGTGGATGTACAACGATGTGTTTGGCGTGATCAACGATCTTTTTACCCGGATTATCCCGATTTTACCCGCAAAAATTGCTTGGGTTGCCAATGTCAACACAGCTCTTTGGTCCCTGGTAGCTGTGGACGTGTGGAAGACCACCCCCTTTATGGCGCTGCTCCTCCTGGCTGGTCTCCAACTCATCCCCGCCGACATTTACGAAGCGGCATCAGTAGACGGCGCAACTGGCTGGCGGCAGTTTACAACCATCACCCTGCCCATGCTGCGATCATCGATTGTGGTTGCCCTTATCTTCCGCACATTGGACGCTCTACGTGTATTCGATCTGGTCTGGATTATGACAGGCGGTGGCTTTGGCACCGAAACCATGGCGACGATCAACCAACGCAACCTGATACAGTTCCAAAAGCTAGGCTACGGATCAACCATAAGCGTAGCGATCTTTGTTGTGATTGGGATATTCGTCGTTTTCTACGTCACCACCATTTTCCAGAGATCGGAGGACTGAGCCATGACCCGACAGTCAAAAAATCTAATTGGCAACATCCTCTTCTGGGGGGTCGTTATTCTCATTGCCATCTACACACTCTTTCCTTTCTACTGGGCAATCGTCTCA